>RFOC01000127.1 GCA_009926815.1 Planctomycetota bacterium | reverse complement strand
TGAGGGCCGTGGTGAGGCCCACCACGCCCGCCCCGATGACGGCGATGTGATCCGATGCGGCCATTCCGGAATGCTACGGAACCCAGGGCCCGGGATGGGGCCCCGCACCCGATGTGCGGGACCCCAAGGTCGGAAACCGCTCAGCGACGACGTCGCCTCGCCATCGCAGCCAGGCCGAGCAGCGCCATCGCGCCCGGTGCAGGCACCAGGTTGCTCTGGACCCACTCGATCGCGGCGCCATGCTCCTCCTCGCTCATGCCGAGGTTGTAGACCACCCAGAGCGGCTCGCTGCTGCCGTGATCAGCCGCGCTGAACTGGAACGTGGCCAGGTAGATGCCGTTGGCGGGATCCGTCAGTCCCGGACCGGACAGCGTGAACTCGGCGTGAAGATCCAGACCCGCGGTGACCAGGAAGGAGAACGCGCCGCCCGTGCCGGTCTGGAAGGACTGTCCTCCGTACTCGCCCATCAGCGTGCTGGTGGAGAATCCGAAGCCCGAGCCGTTCCACACGCCCAGCGTGGGCGAGAGCCCCATGGTGATGGTGGTGCCCACGAGACTGGAACCGATGCCGGGCTCGTCGGTGCTGAATGGGAAGGCGGGGTCCACGCCGAACTCGGCCGCGAAGACGCGGCTGAAGGGGTTGGTGACCTCGCCCGTCGAGTGATCCCAGGCACCGGTGACCAGGTTGCCGTTGGAGGCGTAGACCCAGATGTCACCGATCTCACCGTCGGCCAGGGCGAGCGTCGGAAGCGCGAGAACGATCGTGGCAGGAAACGTGAACTTCATCATTGGAAACTCCGAGAGATGGGCAGGGATCGAGGACCCCTGCATGCGAAGGAAAGGATCAGGGTGGGCGGTCCACGGCCCATGCCGCAGCCATGCCCCTCGCCCGAGTGCCGGGCGGCCATGCTGACACGACGGATCAGGCCCGCGGAGGCGGGCGGGCGGCCAGCTCGCGCAACGGCGCAAGGCCAGGTCGCGCGGCAGGCGCGGATTGGTCCACCACGCTCACGAAGGCGTGCTGCACCGGCGCCGACACGGCCAACCCGACCCGGGCGACCATGGCGGCCAGCATGAGACAGACCTGGCAGTCGCTGGAACTCGGGTCGACAGGTGCAGCATCAGGGGCATCCGCATGCCCCACATGATCCGCGTGGTCCATGTGGTCCGCATCGTGAGGATGCTGACTGGCGACCTGGACCGGCCCTTGGTGCGGGTGGTGCAGGACATCGCACGCCTGGTGCAGGGTGCGCAGCACCGGTCCGCCCAGCAGCACGGCCAGAGCAGCCGTGAGAGTCAGGAGTTGGTCGAGGACCCTTCTCACCAGGCGGGAAACCTAGCCCATTCCCAAGCGAAGGCAAGCGCCAAGAGCGAATTTGTTCGGTGCACGGGCCGCCTTCTCGCAGACCATGCCATCCGGAGGGTGGCTGGACCATGGCTATGCTCGCCCGCATGCAGGCGGGAGCGCTCGAGCCCTTCACGGAGCTGGCGGTGGTGGTTGGACTTGCCGCCGCTCTTGGCGTGATCGGCTCCTTCCTTCGGCAGCCCCTGCTGATGGCCTTCATCGGAGCCGGCATCCTGGCGGGACCGGATGCCCTGGGCCTGCTCAGCATGGATCACGAGGTGCGTCTGCTGGCCTCGGTCGGCATCTGCGTGCTGCTCTTCGTGGTGGGACTGCGACTGGATCTGAACATCATCCGCTCCATGGGGCCGACCGCCGCGGTGCTGGGACTGGGGCAGGTGGCGGCCACGGCCCTGATCGGCCTTGGCCTCTGCATGGCGCTGCGAATGCCGTGGGTCGAGGCGGCCTACGTGGCTGGTGCGCTCACCTTCTCCAGCACGATCATCGTGGTGAAGCTGCTCTCCGACAAGCGCGAGATCGACTCGCTGCATGGACGAATGGCGCTGGGCCTGCTGATCGTGCAGGACATCGTGGTGGTGGTGGTCATGATCGCCCTGTCCACGGCGGAACATGCGGGCGAAACGTCCGAGGGCGCCTCGCTGGGCCTGCGACTGGCCATCACGGCCACACGCGGCACGGCCCTGCTGCTCGGCGTGGCCCTGCTGGCTCGTTTCATTCTGCCTCCGCTCACGGCACGGCTGGCGCGCACCCGCGAACTGCTGCTGCTGTTCGCCGTGGCCTGGGCAGTCACGCTGGCCGCCGTGGCCCATGGTCTGGGTTTCAGCCGCGAGGTCGGCGCGTTCCTGGCGGGCGTGTCGCTGGCGTCGACGCCCTACCGGGAGACGCTCTCGGGCCGCCTGGCGAGCCTGCGCGACTTCCTGCTGCTGTTCTTCTTCATCGAGCTCGGCGCCTCGCTCGAACTGCGATCGCTGGGCACCCAGATCGGGGTGGCCATCGCGCTGGCGCTGTTCACGCTGCTGTGCAAGCCGCTCATCGTGATCGCGATCATGGGACGACTGGGGTACCGCAAGCGCACCAGCTTCCTGACCGGCGTGAGCATGGCGCAGATCAGCGAATTCTCGCTCATCCTGACCTCGCTCGGCGTGTCGCTGGGGCACATGGACCGGGGAGCGCTGGGCCTGGTGACCGTGGTCGGCCTGATCACCTTCGGTCTCTCGGCCATCATGATCACCAGCTCGCACCGGCTGTACGAGCGCGTGGCGCCTGCACTGGACATGTTCGAGAAGTCCAGCCATGAAGACGCCGAGACGCGAGGCGAGGATGGCGGGTACGAGGTGGTGCTCTTCGGCCTCGGGCGGTTTGGCAGCCGCATCGTGGAGGCCATGCAGGCTCGGGGCGTGCGGGTGCTGGGGGCCGACTTCGACCCACAGGTGCTGCAGGAGTGGTCCTCACGCGGACTCGCGGTGCGCTACGCGGATGCCACGGACCCCGAATTCGGCTCCGCCCTGCCGCTGCGCGATGCACGGTGGGTGGTGTGCGCGGCCCCTGAACTGCATGCCAACCTGACCGTGCTTCGCACGCTGCGCGAGCATGGCTTCGGCGGCCGCATCGCGGCCACGTCGCATGGGCCCATGCACGTGGAGCGTCTCCGGAGGGCCGGCGCGGATCTGGTGCTGCAGCCCTTCGCGGACGCCGCGGAGCAGGCGGCCGGATTGCTGATGGCGTGAACCGGATCGGCGCGGGGTACATTGGGCCCATGGCGATTGGGGCCCCGCATGCCGAAGTCATCGTGGAGGACCTTCACAAGGCCTTCGATGGCAAGCCCGTCCTGGCCGGCGTGAACCTCCAGGTCGAGGCCGGTGAGCTGGTGGCCATCGTGGGCGGCTCCGGCTGCGGCAAGACGGTGCTGCTCAAGCACATCACCGGACACTTCCTGCCCGACCGCGGACGGGTGCTGGTGGCCGATCATGACGTGCCCACGGGCGCGGACGGAGCACCGCCCATGGTGGAGATCGGCTCGGCCAGCGAGCGCCGACTGGACGAGATCCGGCTGCACTGGGCCGTGGTGTTCCAGCGGAACGCGCTCCTGACCGGCACCGTGCTCGACAACCTGACCATGCTGCTGCGCGAGACTCGCGGACTCACGCCGGCACAGATCGATCCCCTGGCCCGCCGCGCGCTCGGGGACGTGGGCCTGGATCCGGACCTCGTGCTCCAGCGCGACCGGGACATGCTCTCGGGTGGCATGGCCAAGCGGGTCGCCATCGCCAGGGCGCTGGTCATGGATCCCGTGCTGGTGCTCTACGACGAACCCACCGCCGGACTGGACCCCGAGATGTGCGTGCAGATCCATCACCTGATCGAGCGCACCCACGGCACGCAGCCGGCACTGGCCCACGACCGCCCGGGCGTGGTGCGGACCAGCATCGTGGTCACCCATGACACGGAACTCCTGCGTCGACTCAAGCCGCGCGTGATCATGCTGCATGCGGGCCGGGTGCTCTTCGACGGGCCCTTCGAGGACTTCGCGCGGAGCCCCGACGAGCATGTGGCACCCTACCTGGCGCAGATGCACCTGCTGAACCGGCGCGATCCCGACGCCCACTGATCGCGATCAGCGGGAGAACTCGAGCACGATCCTCTCGCCGCCGTCCTTGAGGCGCAGCAAGCCGCCCTGCAGGGAGAACCCGCGGACCTTCGAGAGCGCGTCGAGATAGCGACGCTCCATGTCCATGAGGGGCTGCGGCCCCGCCATCTTCGTGGAGACCAGCGAGCCGATCTCCAGCGTGCCCTCGCCGGCCGACCAACTGCCGCCGAAGCGGTTGACGCCGGCGAACCCCTGCAGCCGGCCCTCGGAGAGGAACTCGAGCGAGAGCGGCTCGCGAGGGTCGGCACCCTTGGCATCCATGCCCACGCAGATCCACCGATGACCCTGGAGCGAGGCGGGGCTGCGCTCCGCCTGCTTCTCCTGCTTCACCCAGGCGGGCTCCGAGCTGCACCCCACGCATGGGACCAGGGCTGCGGACAGGACCAGGATCAGGGAGGGGCGAGGCATGGGCGGTTTCTCCTGTTCGAGGGGTGGCGGGAAGACTAGCGTTGGCACGCGGTCCCGAGGGCCACCTCGGGTTCCGACGCCGCCTTCACCTCGGTCCTGACGAAGGCGGTCACGCGGCATCCCGGCGGCACGCGCGAGGAGATCGCCGATCCCCGAGCGATGTTCTTGAGACCGGCCGCCGATCGGGCATGAAATGGGCCCCCCGCGGGATCCGTCGGGTCGCGGTCCACGCGTGTGGCCGGGCCCCTGGACCACGCGAGGCACTCCAAGGAGACTCTGATGCCCCTTTCCACCTCGACCCGCCGGTTCCTGGGCACCGCGGCGCTGCTCATCGCTTCCCAGGCCGCCAGTGCCGCCATCGTGCTCGGCAACGGCGATTCCATCAATCTCGGCACCCTGATGGCCAGCGGCAGCGACCGAACCGTGATCATCAACGACAAGATGTTCCACTTCGAGTCGTTCGCCTCATCGCAGATGCAGGCCTCCAGCTTCTCGGTGATCGGCTTCATCTCGGCCAACCCCAACCAGTACGGCCTGTACAACGTGGGCTTCGACCTGGTCGGTCCCTTCGGTGACGGCAACCCGGGCGATGGCGAGGTGCACGAGATGAACCTGCAGTACGAGGTCTCCGTGCTGCCCTCCTACTACGCCCAGGGCGTTCGGCTGCGCGATGCACGCCTGACCTTCAACGGCTCCGCGGGTGCCGATGGCTCCTACGCCCGCGTGGACGAGACGGTGATCGACCTGGACACCAACACGTTCCTGGGCAACATGTCGGTGTACGACATCTTCGGCCCGCCACCCAGCACGCGCTACTCGCAGGATGTCGACTTCGTCGACCTCTACGGGGGCCCGGGCTACCGCGCGTTCGAGGTGAACAAGGACCTGAAGTTCTTCGCGTCCACGCAGAACGACTTCGCCACCGCCTCGTTCGTCCGGCAGGAGTTCAGCCAGGTGCCCAGCCCGGGTGTCGGCGCCCTGCTGGCGGCCGCCTGCGCCATGGCGCGTCGGCGCAGGTCCTGAGCGGGAATCATCCCCGGCATGCACGCGGAGCGGGACGCCGATCGACGGCGCTCCCGCTCCGTGCGCTTCCGGGGTGCGGCACCGTGAACTTCGCCGGAGGGCAGGAATGCCGAAATCCCGCCGGAGAAAGCCGCGGATCTCGGCCATCGTGAACAGCCATCGCTCCATCCTCGATGCCATCAGCCAGAATGGAATGATCGGAGCCTTGCCGCTCATGAGTGCGCGGGAGTTCATCGAACGCGGCCTGGTGAGGCCTCTTCCCGGTTTCGAACTCGAGATCCCGCTCTATCTGGTTCACCCTCAATCCGAGTACATGCCGCGAAAGAACCTGGCCTTGAAACAGCACCTCCTCAGGCGCTGCAAAGAGCATAGGGAATCGCTTTAATTTCGACAGTTTAACACTCAATCCATTAAATTGACGCAACGAATAAATCTATGAGAAAGTAAAGATTCCGTGGGTTCGCGTCCTTTCCTCCTCAGTCTGATCCTGCATTTATCCGGAGTCCTGACGCTCTGGGCTCTTGCCCATTCTTCCGGGCCTGGAGTCGCTGGTTCCTCCGG
>RFOC01000126.1 GCA_009926815.1 Planctomycetota bacterium | reverse complement strand
CGTTGGCCGTGGGCAGCTGGTAGATGCCGATGGTGCCGGTGCTGCCCCCGTTCAGGCTGGAGGTGCTGCTGTACTGGTAGGCCCCCAGCTCCACCCGGCCGACGTCGCGCACGCGGACCTGGGCGCCGTTGTCGCCCGTGCGGACGATGATGTCCTCGAAATCCTGCTTCGTCAGCAGGCGGCCCTTCGTGACCAGCGTCAGGTTGAAGCTGGGCGAGTTCACCGTGGGCGCCGCGCCGATGCTGCCGATGGCGGCCTGCTGGTTCTGGTCGTAGACCGCGGACGCCACGTCCTGCGGGGACAGGTTCATGGCGGTGAGCCGCTCGGGATCCAGCCAGACCCGCATGCTGTACTGCAGCAGGCCGAAGACGGTGATGCTGCCCACGCCATCCACGCGCGAGAGCACGGGCTGCACGATGGCGTTGGCGTAGTTGGACAGGAAGGTGCTGTCGTAGGTGCCGTCGGTGGAGACCAGCGAGACCACGACGGTCAGGTTGGTCGACTGCTTGTTGATGGTGACGCCCAGGTCCTGCACCTGCTTGGGCAGCTGCGGAATGGCCGACTGCACCCGGTTCAGCACGTCGACGGCGCCGATGTTCAGGTCGTAGCCCACCTCGAACGTCACGGTGATGACCGACGAGCCGTTGTTGGTGCTGTTGGAGGACATGTACAGCATGCCCTCGACGCCGTTGATCTGGTTCTCCAGCGGCATGGTGACCGAGCTGGCCACCGTGAGCGCATCGGCCCCGTTGTAGGTGCTGTTCACCTGCACCGTGGGCGGAACCACGTTCGGGAACTGCGAGATGGGCAGCACCACCATGGCGATCGCGCCGGCGAGCGCCGTGATGATGGCGATCACGCTGGCGAAGATGGGGCGATGGATGAAGAAGCGCACCATGGCGGGGATCGGCCGATGGCCTTACTTGGCGGCCCCCGGGGTGGCGGGCCTGGGCGCCGCCGAGGTGTCGACGATCTTGCTGCCGGTCTTCAGCCGCTGGATGCCATCGACCACGATCCGGTCGCCGACCTGCAGCTGGCTGGTGAAGGCCAGTTCACCGCCCTCGGCCTTCAGGATCCGGATCGAGACCGACTCGACCGTGTCGTCGGCCTTCACGCGCCAGACGAAGATGTCGGACAGGCGCGCGAAGGCCGCGCGTTCGGGCACCACCAGCGCTTCGCCCAGGTCTCCCAGGTCGACCGTCACGTTCGCGTAGGCACCGGGCCGGAACGCCCCCGTCGGGTTCGCGAACTCCGCCCGCAGCATCAGGGTGCTGGTGCCGGTCGCGACCTGGTTGTCGGCGAACACCAGTCGACCCGAGGCCTTCGCCGGCATGTCGCCGTCGGTGGCGATCTCCACGGACACGCTCCCCTTGGCCATCGATTCCTGGAACCGCGGCCACTCCTTGGAGGAGGGGCTGAACTGCACCCACATGGGGTTGATCTGCACCAGCGAGTTGAGGTTCCGGGTGTTCGCCTCACCCACCACGGCACCCTCGAAGAAGGCGCTGGGCCCCAGCAGGCCGTCGAACGGGCTGCTCACCGTGCAGTACGAGAGGTCGAGCTTGGCATTGATGAGCTGCGCCTGCGCCACCTCGACCTGCCCCTGCGCGGACTCGTACTTGGTCACCAGGTCGTCGAACATCTGCTGGCTGATCGCGTTCTGCTTCACGAGCGGCTCGTTGCGATCACGCTCGGTCTTCGCATAGTTGCGCTGCGCCGTGGCCTCGGCAAGCTTGCCCTGGGCGGCCAGCACGGCCGCCTCGTACTGGCGGGGGTCGATGCGGTAGACCACATCCCCGGCCTTCGTGACCGAGCCATCCGCCAGACCCTGCTTCAGCAGGAAGCCGGGCACGCGGGCGACCAGGTTGATGTTGCGCGGCGATGCGACGATGCCCGGATAGCTCTTCCGCATCGTGATGTTCCGCTTGGCGACGAGCGTGGTCGTCACCGGAACGCCCTCGGGGCGCGAGGGTGCGGGCTGCTGGCCGCATGCGGCGAGGGCGCCCAGCAGGATGGAGGCGAGGAGCGAGGTCGTGCGTGCGTGCGTGGTCATCCGTTCGTTCCCTGGTCGGTCGGCGGGTTCTCGCTCGGCAGCTTCGGCTGCTTCTTCCACATGTCGGGGCCATCCTTGTCGAAGGCGTCGCCGCCGGCGGCGGGCAACTGCACGCTCTCCCATCCTCCGCCGAGGCTGCGGTAGAGCCCCACCAGGTTCTGCGAGGTGAGCCCTCGCGCCTGCGCGTACCCGTTCTCGGCCTCGAGCACGGACTGCGCCAGGTGCAGCAGCTTCGTGATGTCGATGGTGCCGGCCTTGTAGCGGGACAGGGCCAGGTCGTAGACGTTCCGCGTGTCGCTGAGCGTCTCGGTGTAGGCCTTCACCTGCAGTCGGGACCCCGCGTAGTTGTCGAGAGCGCTCTGGACCTGCCCCGCGGCGCTCAGCAGGGTCTGCCGCCACTCCAGGGCCGCGCCCAGGGCGATCGCCTGCTTGAGCTGCACCTGGCTGGTGACCAGTCCGCCGTTGAAGAAGTTCCACGAGAGCGAGGGACCGACGGTGAAGGTCTGGTTCCCGATGTCACCCAGCCCCGAGAAGTCGGTCGCGGCCACGCCGAACATGCCGTTCAGTCGAAGGTCCGGGTAGTAGCCCGCCTCGGCCACGCCGATCTCGGCGGTCGCGGCCATGAGCATCCGCTCGGCCTGGAGCACGTCGGCCCGACGCCGCAGCAGGTCGTTGGGAATGCCGATCGCGGTCTCGCCCTCGATGAGCGGAATGGGCCCGGTGGAGGCGAGCTCGTCCTGCAGCGGTCCGGGCGCCTCGCCCAGCAGCACGCTGAGGCCGTTGACCTGCGTCTTGATGTCCGCCTCCAGCTTCGGCACGGCCGCCTTGGAGACCGCCAGTCGGGCGGCCGACTCGCTGAGATCGATCTGCGACGCCGTGCCCGCCTTGTACTTCGCCTTGGTGGCGTCGTAGATCTGCTGCAGCAGATCCACGTTGCGCACCGCGAGATCGCGCTGGGCCTGCAGGGTGCGGACCGTGAGATACGCGGTGGCCACCTCGGCCCGCAGGCTCACCATGGCCAGCCGCCAACCCTCCACGCTGGCCTGCAGACGGGCCTGCGAAGCCTCCATGCCCCTGCGGATCTTGCCGAACAGGTCGATCTCCCAGCTGGCGATCCGCACCCCGTAGCCCCACTGGTTGAAGGCGGTGCTCGGCGTGTTCGCGCCCACCTCGGCCAGGTTGTAGAGGGTGTAGCTGTAGCTCGAGCCCAGGTCGAGGCTGGGGAAGAGCTGGCTGTAACTGATGCCGTAGCCGCTGCGGTACTGGGCGATGCTCACGCCCGCCTGCATGAGCGTGATGCTTCCCTTCTGGGCCCGCTCGATCAGCTCGTCCAGCTTCGCGTCATTGAACCGCTTCCACCATTCATGCAGGTCCGCGTCGGCGTCCATGCGCACCTGCGCGGGCTCGGGGGTCCGGAAGGTCTCGGGCAGCAGCGGCTCGGGCCGCTGGTAGTCCGGACCCACCATGCATCCGCCGACCAGCACCAGCGTGACCCAGAACCAGGGTCGATGCGAGGCTGGAGCGGCTGCGGGCATCGCGGGATGATAACGATGCCCCCCTGTACATTCGCGCCATGCAGCCCGGCGCCTCGCTTCATGCCGAAAGCCCGTGGCGGTCCCGGATCTGGCTGGGGGTGATGGGGCTGGCGCTGTCGCTGCAGGTGCTGGCCCTGATGCTGCCCTTCATGCAGGTGGACATCTTCGCGAAGGGATCGGAGTCCTTCTCGCTGCTGCGCACCGTGAAGCTGATGTGGGACTCGGGGCTGTGGATCATCGCCGCGCTGATCACCGGCTTCAGCGTGATCTTCCCCTTCGTGAAGATCGGCCTGCTCCTGCGGGCATGGCTGAGGATGCCGCCCGGACCGGGCCGGACCCGCCTGCTGGAATGGATGGGACGGCTGGGCAAGTGGAGCATGCTGGATCCCTTCAGCGTGCTGGTGCTGGTGCTTCTGGCGAGCGACCAGTGGGCCGTCACGGCCACCACGAATCTGGGGGTCTACGCCTTCCTGACCGCCGTGGCGACCACCATGTGGCTCTCCATCGCCGCGACCCACTTCGACACCAGCCGGATCCGGGAGCACGAGCATCGTGACCATCGGCGGCAGTCGCTTGCCCGGCGCAGCGGGTGGTGGGGCGTGGCGGCCCTGGCATCGATCGCCCTGGCCATGACGTGCTTCGGGCTGGCCCTGAACGTGCCGTTCCTCCGCATCAACCAGTTCCTGCTCACGGACGAGGCCTACGGCGTGCTGAAGGTGCCGCTGACCATGCTGCACGAGCGGAACTGGCCGCTGGCCTTCCTCTCGCTGGTCTGCCTGATCCTCATGCCGGCGGTGGTGCTGCTGGCGGAACTGGCGGCATGGCTGGTGCCGGCGAGGCCTCGCATGCACCTGTGGCGTCGTCGCTGGATCGCGCTCGCCCGCGAGTGGTGCATGCTGGACGTGATGGGGCTGGCGCTGGGCCTCTTCCTGCTGGAGGGCCAGAAGCTGATCCGCACCGACATCGAGCACGGCCTGTGGCTCCTGGTGGTGGCGGCGGTGTCGCTGTGGCTCTCGGGCTGGATCCTGGCCCGCGCGACCGAGGCTGGCATGCAGCGCATGGATGCGCCGAAGGCCTGATCAGCCCGCGGAACCGTCGCGGACCTGGAGCAGTTGCGCGGCGATGCTCACGGCGATCTCCGCAGGCGCGTTGGTGCCCAGCGGAAGGCCCAGGGGACATCGGATGGCGGCCACCGCGCTCTCCGCGCACCCCTCCTTCAGCAGGGCACTCCGCATGGTCCGCGCCTTGGCCTCGCTGCCGATCACGCCGAGGAATGCGGCCTGGCCCCACTGAAGCAGCCGGCGCACGACGGGCAGGTCGGTGGCATGGCCCTGCGTCATGCAGAGCACGAAGGCCCCGCGTGGCAGCGCGGCCACCTGCTCCGCGGGCTCCGCGGCCAGCTGGGCGCGAAGATTGGGGCGCGAGGGAAGCCGCCCGAGCCACTCCGGCCTCGGATCGATGCACGTCAGGTTGCAGTGGAACGTGGAGAGGAGCGACACCGTGGCCTGCGCCACGTGACCCGCGCCGAACACCACGATGTTCCATGTCGCCGCGGCGGCGACCTCGTAGAAGAGCGAGGCAGCCCCACCGCACACCATGCCCAGATCCCGCTGCAGCTCGTAGCGGACCAGTTCCGGCGGCACGGCACGCGGCACGCCCTGCTCGTCCCTCGCCCGCGCCAGCAGCCCCTGCGCGTGCTCGATGGCCCTCGCCTCCAGTCGACCGCCCCCCACCGTGCCCCAGACCAGCCCCTCGGTGGTCACGATGGCCTTGGCACCGATGTCCTGCGGCACGTGCCCCTCGGGCTGGACCAGCGTGATCGTGACGAAGGGGACGCCTCGCTCGGCCAGGCGGCCGGCATGGTGCAGGTGCTCGTGGGCGTGCGCTGTCACGAGCGTTCGACGGCGGCGAAGGCGTCAGGTTCCAGGGCCCGAAGCACGCGCTCGGCGGTGGCGGGAATGGCCATCGGGATCAGCGCTTCATGGCCCGTGCGGACCGCACGCGCGCTCATGACCGCGTCGCGAATGGCCGTCCACACCGACAGCGAGAGCAGCAGCGGCGGCTCGCCCGCGGCCTTGGTCCCGCGCACGTTGACCGCGTTGGCGGGATTGAAGACCAGTTCCGCGTTGAAGATGCGCGGGGTGTCCTGCACGCTGGGGATCTTGTAGGTGCTGGGCGAGTGCGAGACCAGCAGGCCGTCGGCGTCGTAGAACAGGTGCTCGGTGGTCACCCAGCCCATGCCCTGGACGAACCCGCCGGTGACCTGCCCCACGTCGAGCGCGTGGTTCACGGGCCGACCCATGTCCATCAGCATGTCCACGCGCCGCACCTTCACCTCGCCGGTGAAGCGATCCACCTCCACCTCGCTGGCCGCCACGCCCTGCGTGTAGTAGAGGAAGGCGCGCCCCTGGCCCTTCACCTTGTCGAAGCCCAGGTGCGGCGTGGCGAAGTGACCGTAGTCGCAGAGCGAGATGCGGCTGTACCACGCCTCGCGAGCCAG
>RFOC01000125.1 GCA_009926815.1 Planctomycetota bacterium | reverse complement strand
CGCGAGGGCACCGCCATCACCATCGCCACGCCGCGCGAGGGTCGCATCATGCGGCAGATCGAGTCGCTCACCAAGCAGCGCTTCGAGATGGCCGATGTGCCCACGCCCGACCAGGTGCGCGCGCGTCGGCTCGATCGCCTGCGCGACGAGATGGCCAAGGCCGCCGAGGCCGATGGGCTCGAACCCTTCCTGCGGGTGGTGCAGGCGATGGCCGTCGACCCGGCCACCCTTGCCGCCGCCGCGATGAAGGCGGTGCATGACGCCAGGCGCGGCGAGCATGCCGCGGAGGACGATGTGCAGGTGCCGCGGCAGCAGGAGCGATCCGGATCGCCGGTCGATCGTCCGGCGGCAGGCGATGTCGCGCGGGGCGCGCCGCGTGCGGAGCGGGGCACGGGCTGGAAGAAGCCGCCGCCCGGACGCAGCGGATGGACGCAGCGCCTCGATCCGGTGGAAACGGAGGCACCGATGCCACGCGGCCGGCGCGAGCGCGAGGATCGCCCGGCCCACGGTGGCGGTCCGCGCGGTGGGCGATCGGCGCCGGAGTTCGTGCGCCTGTTCGTCGGTGGCGGCAAGCGCATGGGCATGCGCCCCAACGACCTGGTGGGCGCCATCGCCAACGAGGCCAACGTGAATCCCCGCTCCCTGGGTGGCATCGAGATCGACGAGCTCTCGTCGTTCGTCGAGGTGCCCGCGCACGAGGCCGATCACATCATCCAGGTGCTGCGCAAGGCCACGCTGCGCGGCCGCAAGCTGAAGGTGAGCCGCGACCTGGGCCTGCGGCGCAACGTCCGGGTCGATCGCGGGTGAACGGGTGGCGGCGATAGATTCCACCGCCATGCAGGCGCCACGGGCGAATCTCTGCGCCGCCATCTGCACCTTCAACAGCATGCACACGCTGCCGCGCGTGCTGGCGTCGCTGGGCCTTCGACTGATCGGCGCGGCCGCGGCCAAGACGCTGGCCCGCGCCTTCCCGGACGCGGAGGCGTTGCTGGCGGCGAAGGAGGCGGACTTCGAGGCGCTGGAGGATTTCGGCGAGATCACGGCGAGGAGCCTGGCCCACGACCTGGCCCGGGCCGACGTGCGCCGCATGTTCGCGGATCTGGCCAAGGCGGGGGTGGATCTGGCCAGTTCGTCCCGCCGCCGATTCCCCCTTCGCGGGCAGGACCGTGGTGCTCACCGGCACCCTGGAGCACTTCGACCGTTCCACGCTCACGGAGCGACTGGAGGCGCTGGGGGCCAAGGTGACCGGCAGCGTGTCGAGGAAGACGCACCTGGTCATCGCCGGCGCCGAGGCCGGCAGCAAGCTGGACAAGGCGCGCGAGCTGGGCGTGGAGGTGTGGGACGAGGCGGCGCTGCTGCGCCACCTTCCCAAGGCCTGAAACGAGCAGGGCCCCGCCGCGTGGACGGGGCCCTGGATCGAATCGATCGCTGCGGTTCAGTGGGCCGGCGTCTTGGGAGCCTCGGGAGCCTTCGGGGCTTCCGGGGCCTTCGCGGCCTCGCCGCTGCTGGTGGCTGGCGCCGGACACTCGACCACCTTGATGATCTCCACGGTCTCGGTGGGCACGTCACGCATGGGGCCCTTGCCGCCGCGCGTGTTGGCCACCTTCATGCCGGTCGGCACGCCGCGGATGGCGTCCACCGCGTCCATGCCCTGGACCACCTTGCCGAACACGGCGTAGCCGGGGTTGCCCGGACGGGCGTCGAGCATGCCGTTGTCGACCACGTTGATGTAGAACTGCGCGGTGGCGCTGTTGGGATCCTGCGTGCGGGCCATGGCGATGGTGCCGCGCTTGTTCGAGAGCCCGTTCGTCGCCTCGTTCTTGATCGGGGCGTCGGTCTGCTTCTCGTTCATCTCCTTGTCGAAGCCGCCGCCCTGGATCATGAAGTCCTTGATCACGCGGTGGAAGACCGTGCCGTCGTACTGCCCCTTCCTGGCGTACTTCAGGAAGTTCTCCGCGCTGATCGGGGCCTTCGCCCGGTCGAGTTCGATGATGATGTCGCCCTTGCTGGTGGTCATCTTCACGTAGGCGGGTGCGGCGCCTGCCGCGGGCGGGGTGGCGGGTGCCGGCGCGGCCTGGGCCAGCGCGATGGAGGCGGTGCAGAGGGCGGCGATGCGAGCGATCGTGTGGATCATGGATTCTCCTGAGGAGGGAGGATGCTACCCAAACGCGTGGAGCGAAAGGCCGCGCTTCCCTAGCATCGCCCCATGGCCCTTCGGGCACTTCGCGCCCTCTCCGACCTCTTCAGCAACGTGCGGTTCGGCATCGTGCTGCTGGTGCTGCTCTTCGCGTACATGAGCGTGGGCAGCGCGGGCGTGATCTACCCGGTGCACCCCAACCTGCTGCATCCGGACGCGTGGGTGCACGCCCAGCTGCGGCAGTGGCGTCCCTTCGAGATGACGGAGTTCGAGTGGTTCCACTGGTGGCCCTTCGACCTGCTCATGGGGCTGATCGCCGCGAACATGGCCTGGACCACGCTGCGCCGCATCCCGTTCCGGCCGGTGAACTACGGCGTGTGGGGCATCCATGCGGGCATCCTCATGCTGATCGCGGGCAGCGTGTGGTACTTCGGCACCAAGGTCGAGGGCGATGCCGCGGTGGCGAGGCGGGCGATCGCCGTGCAGGTGACCGCCGCCGACGGCGCCAGGGGCACCGGCCGCGTCACGGCCACGCCCGGCGCCGTCACGCAGGTGCAGGCGGGTGCCGAGACCTGGCAGGTGCAGGTGGCCCAGATCGATCCCGGCTGGGAACTGCGCACGGGCGAGGCCGCCGGCGAGAAGGCCTACAGCGTCATGCTGCTCGTGGAGGGTCCTCGCGGTCGCTTCATGCGGCAGGTGATCGCGGGCAGGCCGGACCTGGCCGAGGATCTGCTGCTCACCGACGATCCACGGCAGCCGCTGCAGCGCGCGGTGAAGGCGAAGGGCACCGCGATCGTGGAGACCGCGCTGACGGCCGTGGCCGAGTACGAGAGCCAGGGCTGGTTCCACCTGAAGAACGACCTGAACAAGAGCTGGGCGCTCTACCTGCGTCGGCCCGGTGGCGCCTGGGCGCAGCGGCCCATCGAGGGGCTTCCGCTCTACAACGACTACGTGCCCGGTCCCGGGCTCGCGTTCGGTCCCGATGGCCGCGAGCCTGCCGTTCACGCGTTGCAGGTGCCCATTCCCGCCGTCTCGGCCGACGACCCGCTGCCGGACGTCACCCTCGAGGCGACCGGCTATCTGCGCTACGCCTTCGAGCGAGCTCGCCTGACCCGGGGCGGCCCGGACGCGCCGCTGAACCCCGCCGCCACGGTGGAGGTGCAGGTGCCCGGTGGAGCGCCGGTGGTCTCGCAGTTGCTGGCCTTCGATCCCGAGCGTGATGTGGACGAGAGCGAGCTGGTCACGTTCCGCTGGGCCGGGTCCGCGGAGGCGCTCGCCGCCATGCAGGCGGAGAGCCATCTGGTGTTCGAGGTGGCCGGCGATCGCGTGGAGGTTCCTTCGCAGGCGTGGAACCCCGGCGCGGAGGCGTGGACGCCGGTGGGGCCCGCCGCCGCTGGCGTGGCCATGCGGGTGGTGGCGGTGCAGGAGGGCCTGAAACTGGTCGAGCGGCGCGTGAGCGTGGCCATCCTCGACCTTCGCACCCCGGAGGGTCAGATCCGCCGGTGGGTGTTCGACGACCCGCGGCTCGACCGCGACATGAAGCCCGGCGAGAATCCGGATCCGAAGGCGGCCCCGCGGAACCTGGCTCCCGGGGTGCGCACGCGGCTGCTTCCGGGCCTCTCGCGGACGCCCGTGACGCTGGTGGCTGGACCGGATCCCTCGCAGCTCACCCTGATCGACGCCGCGGATGGTGCCGTGCGGGCGCGGCCGGTGGCCGTGGGCGAGGGAATGCCGCTGGGTCAGGACGTGTCGCTGCGCGTCAGCGAGCACCTGCCGCGCGCGGTGGTGCAGAGCAGGCCGTTCATCGTGCCGGAGCGTCAGCGGATGAAGGACGCCCGCGAGCGATTCGCCATGATGCTGCTTCGCGCTCCGGATGGCCGCGCCACCTGGCTGCCCTTCCATGACATGGTCTTCGACCGTCCGGAGGAGGTGCTGCGGCGCCGGGAGTTCCGGCCCACGCGGATGCGCCTGCAGGATGGCTCGGAGATCGAGCTGGTCTTCTCTCGGCAGCGCCTGCCGCTGCCCAGCCCGGTGGTGCTGGAGAGCTTCGATCTGGCGGCGCATGTGGGCGGCTACACCGGCGAGACCAGCACCATTCGCGACTACGTGAGCCTGCTACGGTTCGGGGATGGTCGCGGTGGCTTCGGCGAACCGGTGCGCGTGAGCGTGAACCAGCCCGTGGAGCATGGCGGGCTCTCGTACTTCCAGGCGCAGTGGGATCCGCCGGACGAGGGTGGCGAGGGCGCTCCGCCGAGCCTGGGCCTGAACTACACCGTGCTGGGCGTGGGGTCACGCCATGGCGTGGGCCTGCAGCTGGCGGGATGCGTGGTGGCCTGCCTGGGCATGATCTACGCGTTCTACGTGAAGCCGGTGATCAAGCGGCGAGCGCTGGTGCAGGCGCAGCGCGCCGCGGGCGGCCGAGGACCGGTCGTGCGCGCCGCTGGCTGGTGGCTGCTGGCCGCCATGGCGGTGGGCGCGGCGAGTCCCGGGGCCTGGGCCGCGGATTCGACGCCCTCGGATCGCTTCCGCACGCAGCTGGACCTTCGGCCACTCGAGGAATCGGCGGTCATGAGCGAGGGCCGCGTGAAGAGCCTGGGCAGTTTCGCCTTCGGCTACCTGCAGTCGATCACCGGAGGCAGGGTGGTGGCGGGCGATGCGCCCGGGGTGAGGCAGTCGCCCACCTTCACGCTGCTGGACATGGCGCTTCGGCCCCAGGCCTACGCGGACGCCGACGTGATCCAGGTGAAGAACCGCGAGGTGCGGCTGCGGCTCGCCGAGGCGATCCGCGCGGCGGATCCGGGCCTCGCCGAGTGGAGCCGCGGCTTCGAGCGGCACGGCATGGTGGCCCGGTCCCTGGTGTGGAGCGATGCGCAGGGTTCCTGGCGGCCCGAGGTGGCGCCGCTCATGCGGCAACTGGAGGGCGACCTGATCCGCACCGCGAAGCAGTCGGACCAGATCCGCGGCGCGGCGCAGCTCATGCAACCCGATCAGATCCGCGCAAGGCTGCGACTGGTGCCCGGCGACCAGGCGCAGTGGCGGACGCTGGACGACGCGTCCGGACCGGTCCACGAGGCGTGGCTGAGGCTGGCGGATGCGTGGGGCAGCGGGGACGTGACGAGGGTGCAGCCGCTGGTGGGGGCGCTGGCGGCGGCGCTGCGGCAGGCCGGAGGTCAGGCGCTGCCGAGTCCCGCCAGGCTCTCCTGGGAGAGCTGGTACTTCCGCTCCGGGCAGATGACCTGGGTGTGGTTCGTGTTCTTCGTGGCGATGGCCCTGCTGCTGCTGGGCTTCACCTGGAAGTGGCCTGGCGCCATGCGGCTGGGGCTGGCGGCCTTCGGCGTGGCGTTCCTGCTGCAGACCACCGCGGTGGGGCTGCGGTGGTACGTGAGCCAGCGGTGGCCCAACAGCAACATGTTCGAGGCGGTGACCACCGCGGCATGGATGGGTTCGTGCCTGGCCGTGGTCGCGGAGATCGGGCTTCGAAGGCTGCCGGTGCGAGGGTTGTTCGCGCTGGCGGCCTCGGTGGGCAGCATGGTGGCGCTCATGGCATGTGCGCTGCTGCCCGCGCAGCTGAATCCCGCCATCGGCAACATGATGCCGGTGCTGCATGACGTGTGGCTGTACATCCACACCAACGTGATCATCTTCAGCTACGCGCTCATCTTCATGGCCGCGGTCACGGCGGGCATGTACCTGCTGTGGCGATGGCGCGGCGGCCCCGCGGTGCACGCCCGCGTGGGCGGTGCGGGCGAGATGCTGGTGCTCGCGTCGGGGCAGGGCGCCACGGGCGCGGGTCGCGTGGGCGAGATCCTGGACGGCGTCACCATGACGCTCATGGAGATCAGCTTCGTGCTGCTCTGGGCCGGCATCGCCATGGGCGCCATCTGGGCGGACCATTCCTGGGGCCGGCCGTGGGGCTGGGATCCGAAGGAGGTGTTCGCGCTGAACACCTTCGTGGTGTTCGCGCTGCTCA
>RFOC01000124.1 GCA_009926815.1 Planctomycetota bacterium | reverse complement strand
CAGGCCCGCATCGACTGGAGCGAGGTGCTGCCTTCGCCAAGCGCTCGCGAGGCGGTGCAGGGCATCGGGGCGTGGGGCCTGAACAACGGGGACATTCCCGGCAACCAGCCCGACCTGGCCAACGTGAAGCCGCTGACCGAGGAGGAACTCAAGGCGCTGGAGATGCCCGAGATCGGGCCGCCGGAGGCTCCATCCAGGGGTCTGGGCACCAAGCCGACCGACAAGCCCATGGGGCCGCAGCGAGCGCCGCCCGCTCCGGACCTTGGCGTTCCGCAGCTCAAGCGGATCGGGGGACCGGAAGCGTCGACCGCGCCGCCCGGCGGTTCAGCCGAGGCCCCGCCGGCACCCACGCCGCCGCCGAGTGCGCCGCCTGGCCAGCCACCGAAGTCCTGAGTCCGATCCGCACCCGCCCGCGGGTCAGTTGGGCTTGAACCGCCACTCGCGCGCGTCGGCCTGGTCGGCCCAGCGTCGCATGTCGCGGAGTTCGTGCATGGGCACCAGTTCCACGGACCCGTTCGCGTTGGCCACCGAGGCCTGACCGTTCCAGCGTGCGCTCACGTTGCCGCACGAGGTGGCCAGCAGGGGGTCGTAGGTGCCGGCCCACTGTGGTCCGAGCCACTGCGGACTCTCCAGGCGGAAGTAGCCCTCCCGCACGCTGCCGGTGGCGCACGCGTCCTGATTCGTGCGGCTGGAGGCGAACACCACCAGCCGCTCGGGATGGCGGATGGACGTCAGGCGCGACGCATGAAGGTTCCGGAAGGGGTTGGGCTTCCCGCCGATGGACTCGGGCATGAAGCCATAGCGCTCCTGGTCACCGCCCACCCACATGCCGTTCATGCCGAAGGCTGGGTAGAGGCTGGCGAAGTAGAGCCGCTTCATCAGGTCGCCCTCGCTGCACGACTCCACCTGCCAGGCCTCCGTGCTGACGGCCAGCGGCTGCTGCTGATGGTCAAGGTAGCGCGAGATTCGGTGCGGCCACCGGGCGACGACGGCCCGCTGGTTGCCGAAGACGGTCTCCGGAATGGGTTGCCCGTCCTCGTAGAAGGCGGGCAGCGGCGACAGCGGTGGCATGCCGTACACGGCGGGCAGGAGCCAGCCGCGCTGGTCGGTGGCGTACTGGGTCCATGCGGTGGTCAACCCACGCAGCGCAGAGAGTTCCCGGATGGATCCGGCGCGGCTCCGCAGTCCGGAGAGCCCCGGCACGGCCAGGGCCAGCAGCAGGGCGATCACGGCGACCACCACCAGGACCTCGACCAGCGAGAAGGCCCTTCGGCGCGAAAAATGGGCTGAAAGCCGTGGATTGGACAAGCGAGCCAGTATAGGGTGGTTCCCCATGCGTTTCGCGTCCGCAGCCCTGTGCCTGATGGTCGCCGTGCCCGCCATGGCGGACACCGTCGAGGGGGTCTGGTCATCACCGGCGGCCGATCGATGGATGTATCCCTTCAACTCGACGCCGGGCACGCGATCCTCGCTGAGCGTCTTCGGCAGCGATCGCGAGGACCCCACCCAGTTCGACGCCCGCGATGGCCAGATCCTGCTGGCCTTCGATGTCGCCGATCAGCTGCCCAGTGGTGACGAGGCCCTGGACTGGTCCGTGATCGAGGCGGAGGTGACGCTGGAGGTGCAGAACGACCTGGTGTTCCGGCACGACCCCAGCGCGGATCCCTGGACGGACTTCCTTCCCGCCACGGATCCTCGGCGGACGGTGGACACGGATGCGGGCCAGCCCATCGAGCTGGCTGCGGTCGGTTTCCGCAACGGGTGGACGCGCGAGACCTTCCAGGAGACCTCGCCATTCACCTCCGCACCCGGTTCGGTGCTCTCACCCCTCATGCGCAACGCCTTCGCCGCCCAGGTGAACGGTGATGGCGTGCCCCAGGACATCTCCAACCATCCGCGTCAGGGCTTCCAGCCAGCCACGTTCGCCGTGGGCCGCGTCGACGGCCTGGCCTCGGGTGCGCTGGTGCCAGCGGGCAGTCTCGTGCGGTTCCGGATCGACCTGACCGCGCCCGGGGTGCAGGCCTACCTGCGGCAGGGAATGCTTCAGGGTCGGCTCTGGTTCAGCGTGAGCAGCCTGGCCCTGGTGCAGCAGCAGGCGGGAGCCTTCCCCGTGTTCCATGCCCGGGAGAGTGCGCTGGTCCAGTTCGGGCTGGCCCAGGCAGCGTCGCTTCGGGTGCGGGTGCAGTCCGTGCCCGCCTGCGATGCGGCCGATCTGGACTGCAATGGAGCGGTGGATGCGGCCGACATCGGCGCCCTCCTGATCCGCTTCGGGGCATGCCCCGGTGGTGGGCAGGCGTGCACGGGGGACCTGGATGACAGCGGCTTCGTGGACGCCGCCGACATCGGAGCCATGCTGATCAGGTTCGGCTGAACTGCCGCGCCGCGATCCAGGCGAGCAGTCGGAGTTCGGCGGCGAGCACGCTGGCGGGCGGCGCCTCGAGCACCAGGGCGGTCTCGGTCCTGTTCAGCCCATCCGCCCATCGCAACTGCATGACCAGACGATCGAAGCGGGGAAGGTCCAGGGCCTCGCGCAGCATCTGCGCGTCCGCGGGCAGGTCATCCGTGACCATGAGAGCCATGAAGGCATTTTGGCGCATTTCCGGTCCGGCCGCAAGGGCCCAGCCGGGCGCCATCCGCGCGATTCACGCCGCCAGCGCGGGCTCGCGGTGCACGAGGCGCACGAAGGTGTCGGCCAGGCGAGGATCGAACTGACGGCCGGCGCCCTCCCGGATCTCGCGGAGCGAGTCCTCGGCGCTCATCGCGGTGCGGTAGGGGCGGTCGCGACGCATGGCGTCGAAGCTGTCGACGATGGCCATGAGCCGGGCGAGGCGCGGGATGCGCTCGCCGGAGAGACGGTGCGGGTAGCCCTGGCCGTCCCATCGCTCGTGGTGCCAGAGCACGGCAGGGACCGCGTGGTCCAGGCCGCCGACGCCCTGCAGGATCCGCTGTCCGATCTCGGGATGCATGTTCACCAGGGCGCGCTCATCCTCGGTCAGCGGTCCGGGCTTGTGGAGCACGTGGCCCGGGACGCCCAGCTTGCCGACGTCGTGCAGCAGTCCGGCCACGCGGGCGTGCTCACGCTCGGTGCTCGAGAAGCCCGAAGCCGCGGCGAGGCGGTCCGCCAGCTGCGCCGTGCGCTCGCTGTGGCTTCGCACGCATCGGTGGGTGGTCTCCACGGCCTGCAGCAGGGCCTCCACGCCGCGGTTGGGCGTGGACCGGAGCAGGGCCGGGCGAATCAGTCGAATCATGGAAGCCACGCGGGGCAGTTCGCGCTCGGAGAGCACGGGCTCCTGCCGCATGCGCTCGCTGACCAGTTCGTGATCCATGCGTGCACCCTGGCAGAGCGCTCGAAGGCTGCCCTGAGGACCGGCAGCCTGCCGGGTCACGGCGATCGCCAGACCACGCGCAAGACCATCGCCACGGCTGCGGGTTCCCGCGGGCAGGATCCAGCAGCCGGCCATGGCCTGCATGGGCGAGACGTCCTCGCCCAGCGCCCATTGCTGCACGGCGGCGTCGACCTGTCGGCGCATCCAGGGGCTCTCGGCCACCAGGGTGGTCAGGTAGTCCTCCGAGAGACTCCATCGCAGATGCCCCGGCTCAGCCTGCGCCCAGACCAGTCCCGCGCGGCGCACGCGTCGTGCGAGGCGGTCGAATCGTGGGCTGCTCGAGCGAACCGTGGGATCCGTGTCGGGAACGTGCGTGCCGTTGGTCTGGACGATCGAACGCATGGAAGCACCTCGTGTGGTCATCTCTCTCGCTGTCGTTGATCCCGCACGGTGCGGAACCAGGGAGGAGGTCGGCTCGATGCGCGGGCGACTGAAGGGCAGGGGTTGGCACGAGGGCGGAATGGCGGTCTCGCAGACCGCACAGACGGAACGGACCCCTCGGGATGGGCTGAAATCGGCCTAGACTGGCCTCGGAGCCCCCGTCATGCCCCCGATCCACCCCTTCCAGGCCCTTCGGCCCACGCCTGCCCGGGCGAGGGATTTCTCCTGCGAGCGGCTCGATCACCTTCCGACCGATCGGTGGATCGAGCTGGCGGAGCGAGTGCCCCGCAGCGTGGCCGGGCTGATGCATGGCGGTGACGCTGCCGCGGTGCTGGAGGAGTGCCGGCAGTCGAGGGCGATGATCGAGGAGCCCGGACCGGCCATGTACATGCATCGTCAGGTGAAGGGTGGTCGCCGCGTGGCGGGCGTGGTCGCGCTGCTGGAGTCGCGCGCGATGACCGATGGTTCCGTGCGTCCGATGCGGGAGAGCTGTCCGGACCGAACCCGGGCCTGGCGGATGGCGCAGGCCGTCGCGGGGGCGCAGCTGGATCCCGTCATCGTGGGCGTGCGCATGACCGAGGCGATCCAGGACCTTCTGGAGCGCGAGATGAACGATCGACCGCTCTTCCATGTGCTTGGCGACGACGGCGCCACGCACACGCTCTGGCGCGGATGCCGCGCGAGCGAACTGGCCGAGGCCTTCCAGGATGTGGGCGGCTACGTGCTGGAGGGCCATGCGCGAGCGAATCATGTGGCCCCGGATGGCACGCTGATGGCGCTGCTGGTCCCGCTGGATGCCGTGGTCCCGCACTGGTCGGTGCTGAGCGCGGAGGGTGACACGGCGCAGCGCCTGGCTGCGTGGCTCTCCGAGCACGGGTCGCCGGTCCAGGAGCCAGGTGAACCGCCCGCGGGTTGGATGGATGCATGCCTGGAGGACGGCCGATGGTTCCGGTGCGCCTTGCCCGCTCCCCGGCGCGCGGCGTCCGCCATCGACATGACGGATCTGGGCAGGGCCAAGGCGATGGTGGCCACGGTGGCCGGCCCGGATGCGGCGGGCGAGATCCGCCTCAGGCCCGGTGATGGGCAACCGGGCTGCGTGCAGCGACTGGCCCAGCGTGGCGCCGCCATGCTGCTGGCGAAGCCATCCATCGCCGAACTGTCGGCCCTGGCGGATCAGGGGGCCCTGCTTCCCGCGGGCAGCACCTGGTTCGAGCCGCGGATCAGGTCGGGTCTGTGGCTTCGCCGCACTACAATGCCGAAATGACCGCTTTTTCCCAGCGACAGGGCTCATCCGCCGTCAGCGGCCGCATGACCGCCAGGGTGCTCGTGGCCGACGCCTTCGAGGCGGCTGGCCTGAACGCCCTTCGCGACCTGGGTTGCGAGACCCTGCATGAGCCGGATCTGACCGCGGCGGATCTGCCTGCACGACTGGCCACGCTGCAGCCGGAAGTGCTGGTGGTGCGCGAGACGGCGGTGACGGCGGCGGCCATCGAGGCCAGTCAGCGCCTGGCGCTCGTGGTGCAGGCGGGCGCCGGCACCGAGGAGATCGACCTGGCGGCGGCGAGCCGAAGGGGCGTCTTCGTGAGCAACTGTCCGGGCCGCAATGCGCACGCGGTGGCGGAACTGGCCTGGGCGCTGGTGCTGGCGTGCGACCGCCGCGTGCCGGACCAGGTGATCCGCATGCGCGAGGGCAAGTGGGATCGCGCGACCTTCCTGCGCTCGGCCGGCCTGCATGGCCGCACGATGGGCATCGTGGGCCTGGGACAGGTGGGCATGGAGATCGCGCGGCGCGCCAAGACCTTCGGCATGGGCGTGGTCGCGTGGAGCCGCCACCTGACCGAGGAGAAGGCCGACGCCGCAGGCGTGCACTTCTGCGCCAACATCGTGAACCTGGCCAAGCTGGCCGATGTGGTCTGCGTGTGCGTGGCCTCGAACGAGGAGACCGACGGCCTGATCGGCGACAAGTTCATGAACGCGCTCAAGCCGGGCGCGGTGCTGGTGAACATCTCGAGCGGCCGCGTGATCGACGAGGGCGCGCTGACCACCGCCGTGCGCGATCGCGGCATCCGCGCGGGCCTGGACGTGTTCGCGCGCGAGCCGGAGTCGGACAGCGCCACCTTCGACAGCCCACTGGCGAAGCTGCCGGGCGTGTACGGCACCTTCCATGTCGCGGCGAGCACCGAGCAGGCCGCCCACGCGGTGGCCACCGAGACGGTGCGCGTGATCCGCGAGTGGCTTGACCGCGGCACCGCGCCCAATTGCGTGAACCGCGCGCGCCAGACGCCGGCCACCACGCTGCTGTCGGTGCGGCACCTGAACCGCCCGGGCGTGCTCGCGCATGTCTTCTACACGCTGGGCCAGGC
>RFOC01000123.1 GCA_009926815.1 Planctomycetota bacterium | reverse complement strand
TCCTGCCGCCCGAGCTGCGCGAGGCACGGCAGGAACTCGCCGCACCGCCCGCGGGGCTCATCGAGATCGCCGACATCCGCCGCGAGCTGCACTGCCACACCACCGCCAGCGACGGCTTCTGCAGCATCGAGGAGATGATCGGCGAGGCGAAGCGCCGCGGCTTCGACTGCATCGCGATCACCGATCACAGCCGCAGCAGTGCGCAGGCGAACGGGCTCAGCGCGGAACGCCTGATTGAGCACGCGCAGGCCGTGCGCGCAGCGGGCAAGCGCGTGGGCGGCATTCATGCGCTGGCCGGCAGCGAGGTCGACATCCTGGCCGACGGTCGGCTGGATTACCCCGACGACATCCTGCGGCAGCTCGACTGGGTGGTGGCCAGCCCGCACACCGCCCTGAAGCAGGAGCCCGCCGCCGCCACCGCGCGGCTGCTGGCTGCCATCGAGAACCCATTCGTGCACGTGATCGGGCATCCCAGCGGCCGCATGCTGGGCGGCCGTCCGGGACTCGAGCCCGACTGGGCCGCGCTGTTCAAGGCCGCCGCGAAGGCGCAGGTGGCCATGGAGATCAACGCCAACCCCCACCGCCTCGACCTGCGCGACCAGCTGGTGCACGCGGCACTCGGTGCGGGCTGCGCGATCAGCATCAACACCGACGCGCACGCGCTCGACAACCTGGACCTGCTTCGCTTCGGCGTGCTCACCGGCCGCCGCGGCGGACTCACCGCGGATCGCTGCGTGAACGCCTGGCCGTGGAAGCGATTCGACGCGTGGCGCGCCTCACGCGGGCGGTAGCCCAAGCGCCGCCAGCAGGCAGCGTCGCGATGCCTCAGGCCCATCGGCGGGAAGGGTGTCCGGCGTGATGGCCGCCTGCTCGCCGCCATCGCGTCCTCGCAGGATGATCCGGGGCCTGCCCACCGCCGTGCCAACCTCGACATCGGCCACACTGTCCGCAGGCACCAGCCATGAGCGATGCTCCGGGGTCGATCGGGGCCGGGCGCGACTCTCCTGCTCCACATGCAGGCCCTGCCGATCCACGGTCCACACGCAGCGGGTCAACTCGCGGCGCCAGGCGGCACGGGAAAGCAACCGATCGAGCCCGAACAATGCGGCAACCAGCAGCGGAACGCCTGCGAAGATGGCGAGAAAGCCCACCTTGTCGCGCTGAGAGCTCTCGCTCAAGGCCATCGCCACCGGCACCCCGACCACCGAAAGCAAAACTGCGTTGACCGCCAGGGCCCAGGAGGTGGCGCGCAGCGGGCGCGGCCAGGTCTTCACCGGATCAGGATGACCCCGAAGCGTCACGACATGGCCATGCACGCCCACAGGCTGACCCGTGCAATGCCGGAAGATCCGCTCCGCCAGTCGGTCGCCGTCGGCCTGAATCGCGCCGGTCGGACCACGTTCGACCGAATCCCCCGCAAGGCCTGCCTTCACGAAGATCCGAGTCGAAGCGATGCCCCTCCAACGCCCCCCGAGAAGCGGCTTCCAGTACTCGAGCACGATCTCCACCACGCTGCGGCGGATGCCATCAAGGCCCTCCGCGGTGCGGCCCGACACCTGGGCTCGAGCGCCGCGGAGAAGCTCGGCACCTAGACGACGGGACGGCACATCCTGAGTGGGGCGCCGAAACTGCGGAAAGCTGTCCAGCCGCTCATCGATGAAATCGATCGAGCCGGGACTGATCAGCCACCGCAACTCCCGCGAGTGGGCCATGCGGGCCTTCTCACCCGCACTCCATCGACGCCAGGCACGCACGGCCGCGCTTGAGAGGAGTAACGATGCGACCAGGCTCTTGTATGGACGAAGCGTGCCGCTCAACCCCTTGGCAAAGTCCGCGAAACAAACCAGGCCAAACACGAGCGCCAACCCCGCCGGGATCGCGATGAACCACACGCGCCGACCCCAACCAGGCTGTCCCAGCGCATCCACACTGTCGCCACCCACCAGCACGATGGTGTCGGCGGGGATCCCCTTGTTGCAACTCGGACACGTCACATCGGCGGTGAAGGGTTCATGCGAATCCGCGGGCACGCCCGGCATGGGGTCCAAGGCATGGTTGCAGCCCGGGCAGTGATGCATGGCCATGGTCCCGCCGCCCCCCACGCTCAGTGATGCAGATCCTTCACGATGCCCTTGTTCAGCCGATCCGCCGGCATGAGCAGCAGGCTGCAGGCCTCGAAGAACCTGCGGGCGAGCCGCTCGCTCGCCGCGGCGTGCTGGGCGGTCAGGGCCAGCTGCTGCTCCAGGCTCTCGCCCGCGGCCTTCACGCTGGCACCACCCTGCTCCAGTTCCCGCTTCACCGTGGAACCGCTCCACTCGGGGTGGTACTGCACGCCGTAGGTGCGCACGCCCACGCAGAAGGCCTGCACCTTGCAGCCCGCGCTGCTTGCGAGCACGGTGGCGCCCTCGGGGAGCTTCGACACGTGATCACTGTGCCAGCAGAACTGCGGCCCCTTCCAGGGTTGGCCGGCGAAGAGCGGGTCCTCGCGTCCCTGCGGCGAGAGCGTGATGTCCTTCCAGCCCACCTCAGGGGCGGCCATGCGACCCGTCTCGCCACCCAGCGCCGCGGCCAGCAACTGGGCACCCAGGCAGAGTCCCAGCACGGGAATGCCGGCGCCATGAGCGTCGCGCAGCAGGCCCATCTCGCCCTGCATCCACGGGGCGGGGCGTTCATCTCGTGCACGGTCTGCGGGCCGCCCAGGCTCACCACGCCGTGCACGTCATCCAGGTCCGCCGGCAGCGGCTGGCCCGCATGCAGCTTCACCACGCGAAGCCGCTGGCCAAGACCCCGAAAGGTGTCGATGAGGAGTTCCGCTGGACAGTCCGCCGAGTGCTCGAAGATGACGATGGCCATGGGATCGGAAGATTAGCAGCGAAAAAGGGCAGGAAGTGTCCGAGGGCCGACCCGGCCACCCCACACTGGGGGCATGGGTGATCCCAACCCGGACCAGCGCCAGCGAAGCGGACGCCACGCCGAGGACGCCGCGGAGGCCATGCTGCTCTCGCGCGGTCACCGGCTGGTGGCCCGGAACCTGAGGCTGGGGCACCTGGAGGTCGACATGGTCACCGTGGATCCCGCGGATGGGTCCCTGGTGCTCACGGAGGTCAAGGCACGCCGCCGAGGCCGCCACGCGCCGGAACTCCGGGTGGATCGCGCCAAGCGAAGGAACCTGATCCGCGCCGCCACGCTGCTGCTGTCCCGCCGCGCGTTCCGGCGTCATGCCGCCCGCTTCGACGTGGTGGCGGTGCACCTGGATCCAGCGGGCCGGCCGCTGGATGTGCGTCACCTGCCCCGCGCATTCACCGCCGACGACGGCTGAGCCCGCTCAGGGCATGGGCTGCCGCCAGTAGCGCTCCAGCGCGAACTGGATGAGCCGCTTCTTCATCTCGGTCAGGTCCTCGGCGATCCACCGCGACCGAAGACCCTGCAGGTAGCGGTACTGCTCCATGCCGAACCGCTCGCCCTCCAGCTGCCGCCGAAGGTTCAGCTGCAGGCGGCTCTCGAAGATGCTGGTGGGCTTCGCCTGCTCGCCGGGCAGCAGCGTCATCCAGGTCACCTGGGACTTCTGCTCCACCGGCCCATCCACCACGCCCTCCTTCAGGCCCTTCAGGCGGTTCTTCAGGTCATCCACCAGGTCGGGGATCCCGTCGATGCCCGCGGGGCCCAGCTTGAGCTCCTTCCACAGCCCCTGGTTGGGCAGCTGCAGCTCGGTGGCCACGTCGGCGAAGGACTTCCCCTGCGCGAAGAGACCCTTCACGCGGTCCACCTTGGCCTGATCGGTCTTCAGCAGCGCAATGCGACCCACGCGGATGGTGGGCAGCGGGTTGTACTTCTCCCAGTTCTTCATGTAGAGCCGCTCGATGTCGCGCCAGCTCACGATGGCCCGGGGCTTGATGCGCCGCCGCATCAGGTCGCTCGCCAGGATCTCGTTCTTCTGTCGCTGCATGAACTCCTCGATGGTGGTGCCGGGGAACTCCTCCTCGATGCTGCGCTGCGCCTCGCTGCGCGTGCCGCCGCGGCTGGCGATCTCCTTCTCCTGCAGTTCGCGCATCCAGGCCAGCAGGCCCTCCTTCGCCTCGATGGGAATGGCTCCCTCCGCCTCGCTGATGACCAGCTGGTTGTTCACGAACTGCTCGAACGCCTCGTCCAGCAGCTGCAGCAGCTGCCGATAGGCGGCCACCCGATCCGGCTGCGCCACCAGCTGGCGGATGCGGGCCTCACGGGAGGCCAGGAACTCGTTCGCGTAGAGCGGCTTGCCGTTGATCTGGCCCAGCAGCGCGTCCACCGGCCAGCGCTGTCCCGTGGCCAACGCCTCCCCCGCGGCCCCGCCCGGCCCGGGCGACGACGGCGCTGATGCCAGTCCCTTCCCCGAGGCGACCGGCGTGGACCCGTCTCCCGGATCGCTCACCGAATCCGCGTCGGCGTCCTGCTGCGGCTGGTACTCGCTCGCGGGCACCTCGACCACGCTCGGCCGGACATCGTCCGGCGTCATGCCCTTCACGAAGGCCTGCACGGGAATGTCGCGACTGTCCTTGGGGGTCTCGTCCATGGCAAGGCAGCCTGCAAGCAGGAGCGAAGCCAGGACAAGCGGCACCGAGCGGCGCATGCCGGAATGGTACGGAAGCCTCGCGACCGCCGCGGGCCTGCCACCTATACTCGCCCCTCTGGAGGCCCCATGAGCGACGCCGAAGCACCCAAGATCCATGTGGACAGCGACTGGAAGGCCCAGGCGCAGGCCGAGAAGGAACGACTGGCGAAGCAGGAGGCCGAGAAGGGCCCGCGGCCCGGTCGCGAGGAGATGCCCCCGGCGGACTTCCGGAGCCTGGTCGGCCTGCTGGCCAGCCAGGCCGTCGGAGGCCTGGGGGGCTACGCCGACGAGCAGGGCCGCGTCATGGTGGACCTCATGGGCAGCCGATTCGCCATCGACCTTCTGGGCGTGCTCGAGGAGAAGACCAAGGGCAACCTGAGCGAGGAGGAGGCCAAGGACCTGCGCGAGGTGCTGGGCGAGCTTCGCTCGCGCTTCGTGCAGATCGCCCAGGCCGTGGCCGCCCGCATGGCCGCCGGCAAGGCGGGCGTGCCGGGCGCCGTCCCCCCCGGACCCATGGGTGAACCCCCTGCGGGCGCTGGCCCCAAGCTGGTGGTGCCCTGATCGCCGCGTGAACCGAGAGTCCAGAGAAGGAACGACCGTGACCACCGCCGTCGCCACACCCCAGGCCAGCTTCATCGACCGCAACTACCACCTGATCCGCCGGCTGCACTCGCTCAGCGGCGTGTTCCCGATCGGGCTCTTCCTGATCCCCCACCTGACCACCAACAGCAGCATCGTCTGGGGCGGGCTGCTGAACAAGGCCAAGTTCGCGGATCGTGGCATCGACGCCTCCGGCGCCGGCGTGGCCACCTTCCAGCACGAGGTGGACTTCATCCACGGCCTGCCCGCGCTGATCTTCATCGAGATCTTCGTGCTGTGGCTGCCCATCGCCTTCCATGCCGCGGTGGGCGTCTGGTTCGCCCGCACCGGCCGCTTCAACACCACGCGGTACGCGTATCAGGACAACTGGCGCTACGTCTGGCAGCGCGTGAGCGGCTACGTGGGCGTGCTCTTCATCTTCATGCACATCAGCAGCCTGCGGTGGGGCTGGACCTACGGCGGCCTCATGCCCGGCTTCGAGGCCGATGCCGCCGCGAGCAGCCTGGCCACGCACCTGCAGCGGGGCTCGCTGGGCATGGTCATGGCGGGCTTCTACCTGCTGTGCGTGCTGGGCCTGGTCTTCCACTTCGCCAACGGCCTGTGGACCGCGGCCATCACCTGGGGCCTGACCATCAGCGTGGGCGCCCAGCGCCGCTGGGGCCAGGTCTGCACCGCCATCGGGCTGGGCCTGGGTGCCGCGGCCGCGACGGCCGTGTTCGGCTTCGCCACGCTGGATCCGGATGCGGCCCGCGAGGTGGAGGCGAAGTACCGCCAGCCCACCGTCGAGGTGAACGAGCAGGTCGAGATCAACTTGTCCCGGGCGGCCGAGCGGCCTTCCATCACCGGCGAAGGAGAGCAGCAGTGAGCACCCGACCGCAGCGCGTCATCGTGGTGGGCGGAGGCCTGGCGGGCCTGGCGGCCACCATCCGCATCGTCGAGGCCGGCATGCCGGTCGACCTGTTCAGCATCGTGCCGGTGAAGCGATCGCACAGCGTCTGCGCCCAGGGCGGCATCAACGCCTGCAACGAGATCGCCCGCCAGCAGGGCTACAG
>RFOC01000122.1 GCA_009926815.1 Planctomycetota bacterium | reverse complement strand
CGGAAGTCGAAGTCGACCTTCACGGCGTTGTAGATCTCGGGGATCTGGTCCTCGGGGAACTGCGCGTCGAAGGTGCTGCCGATGACCTGGATGACCTTGCCTGTGGTGGCCATGAAGCGTCTCTCTGGGGGTTGGTTCTCCCGGCCTCGTGCAACGAGTCACGAGCGGCGGGAGGGCGAAAGATAGCCGCGTCCGGCATGGCCCGCCAAGGCCCTCTCCGGGGGCATTCGCCCGCTCCCGGCCCCTGCGTCGGGGCAGGTCCGGGGCCGGATCAGCGGGATGGTCCCGTGGCGGGTGCTGCCGGTGCCGCCGCGGGGGGTGCCGCGGGATCGGGCGCCTGCCACCCGAAGGCCTTGGCACGCTCCTCCAGGGGTGAGGCGAACCGGGGTTCGACCCGGGGGTCCACGTCGAGCACCTGCGGCGCCACCTCCACGCCAAAGGGCCGGCCGATCGCCTCGAAGGCTGCGGGGATCTCCGCGCTCCACCAGAGATTGGGACCCAGTTGCACGGATTCGCGGGGCATGGCGGCCGGCACGTCGCAGAGCCTGTCGATGGACCCCGGCGTCCATGAGAACAGGTTGCCGGCCATCACGACCTGCCGCGGGAGACCGCAGGCATCGCCGGCCTCCCAGATGCACCGCCTGGGATCCGTCACCGTGTTCCACTGCATCAGCAGTCCATCGACGCCGCCGATCCACGCCAGACAGTCCGCCTCCGGCACGCTGCAGCGCATGAGCAGCAGGCCGCTGGCCGCGGGCGTGTCGGGCGGCAGGCCCTCGCAGGAGCCCAGTCGGAAGGCGGTGCGGACCTTCGGGCCCAGCGTGAGCATGCCCATGGCGACCTGTCGGGAGCCCTGGGTCACCTCCACGCCGTTCTGCTGGGGCAGCGACTTGCTCGGATCGAGCACGCAGTAGTTGATGGAGCAGCGGCTGGATCGCTCGATCCGGAAGGCGCTGCGGTTCCAGCCGCGCAGGGTGATCTCTCGGATGTCCACCCGATCCGCGTCGCGGAGCACCACGCCATCCTGCGCGGGTGCAGCCTGGTCCTGCAGCAGGCGCAGCGAGAGCAGCTGCACGTTGGATTCCAGGGGCTGGCCCTCGGCGTTCCGCGAGCCCTCGATGAGCACCAGCGGTCCCTGCCCGTTGCCGACCATGAGATCGCGCAGCACCACGTGCTGCGGCCGGACCAGGCGGATGCCGAAGGCCGTGGCCTTCACGTAGGGGAAGCGGGCCGGTTCCTCGCCTGGCTCGCCGCGGATGATGATGGGCCGGTTCCGCTCGCCCCGAAGATCCGCCAGCGTGAACGCGGCATGGATGCCGCGCTCCAGCACCAGTTCGTCACCCGGACGCAGCGTGGGCGCCACGGTGTCGAAGGCCAGTCCGGCCGGCACGCGGAACACGCGACCACCCATGGCATTGGTGCCCAGCATCTGCAGGGGCACGTCCGTGGGCGCCGGATCCGCCAGCATCGGCGGTGGCGAGGGCGGGGCCTGAAGCAGCGCGAGCAGCAGGACCAGGATCGAACCCGTCATGGCGTCAGGGTACGGCTCAGGCGATCCAGCGATCCATGGGATCGGGCACCAGGGCCCGCAGCAGGCAGGTGCCCGCGGTGAGGTGCGCCGCCAGACCCTCGGCGGCCGCGGGCACCAGCAGCGATCGCCATGGACCGGCGGTGATCGGGTGCGGGCCGCCCAAGCGCACCTGGCCGCTCAGCACCATCCAGCAGGCGGGCCGCTGGTGCGTGACGACCGGCAGGTCCGCATCCTCCATCGCCTCGATGCGCTCGATGCGGTAGAAGGGGGTGCGCGAGAGCAGCGTGGTCCGGAACTGGCGGGTCTGCACCGGTGGCACCTGGTCCGCATGGGCCACGGGCCAGCGATCGAGTTCCTGCCCGGCCCCGAAGGCGATGCAGGCCAGGGCCTGGTCCAGATGCAGCGGCCGGCCGGGATCGTTGCGGTTCCAGTCGAACACGCGGAAGGTGGTGTCGCTGGGCGTCTGGATCTCCGCCACCGTGATGCCGGCACCCAGCGCGTGGCAGAGTCCGCTGGGCAGGTCGATGCAGTCGCCCGCCTGCACGGGCACCTCGACCAGCATGGGCAGGATGTCCCCGCCGCTCCGCAGGCAGCGCTCGAACGCCTCGCGCGTGACGTGCGGCTTCACGCCGCGCCAGATCCGCGCGCCGGGCCTGGCGGAGAGCACGAACCAGCTCTCGGTCTTCAGGTGCGCGTCGGCGTTGGTCTGGGCGAAGGCCGGGCTCGGATGAACCTGCACCGAGAGGTTCTCCGCCGCGTCGAGGAACTTCACCAGCAGCGGGAAGCGCCCCAGCGGCGAGGCGTGGGCGCGTCCCAGGATGGCCCGTTCCCGTTCCTGCATCGCCTCGCGCAGCGATCGTCCGGCGAAGGGACCCGCCTCGATGCCTGAGCACGCATCCTCGCCCGGCAGGTCGGCCAGTTCCCAGCTCTCGCCGATGGGCGGCTGGCCGGGCTGCGGCGAGAACTTGCCCCACGAGGCGAAGGTGGATCCGCCCCACGCACGGCCCTTCGCCAGCGGCCGAAGCAGCATGGGCGACATCGGCTCGGTTGGGTCGGCGGCCGCTCGCACGGGTTCAGAACGTCATGCCGGTGATGAGCGTCTCGAACACCAGCTTGCCATGGACCACGCCCTGCGCGCGGCTCACGAAGCGGCGTCGATTGCGTTCCACCTGACGAGCCAGGATGAAGAGATCATCACCCGGCACCACCTGGCCGCGGAAGACGGTCTCGTCGCAGCGGGTGAAGCCCAGGAATCCCTGCACGTTCGCGCCGATGGTCTGCACCAGGCTGCAGAGCTGCGCGGCCGCCTCGATCATGAGCACGCCCGGCAGCAGCGGGCGTCCGGGGATGTGATGGGGCACCCAGAACTCGTCGTGCCGAACCCGCTTCAGGCCCACCCCCTCCATGCGAGGCGGTCCAGCCAGACCACCCGATCGAGCATGCGCATGGGCCCGGTCTGCGGCAGGTGGCGATCCACCTCCGAGGAGGGCAGGGCCATCTGCGTCAGGTCGATGGGGCCGAGGTCGAAGAGGAGTTCGCTGGCCAAGGGTGGAGGTCCTGACGGGGCCCGGAAGATGGGCGAAGATAGCGAAAAGCGTTTCGGGGGGAATCGGAGACCTTGTCCGGGAATCCGCTACCATGCGGCCTCACCGGCAGGGCCGGCCTGCCCCAACCCGTACGGAGACATCAAAAATGGAACTTTACGAGCAGTTGAAGCGCCAGGTGGAAGCGGTCGCCGATGACATGGCCAAGGCGTTCGGTGGCAACAAGGCCGCGGGCACCCGCGTGCGGAAGGCCATGCAGGACATCAAGGCCACCTGTCAGGACATCCGCGTCAAGGTTCTCGAGGTGGGCAAGGGTCCCGCCACGGGCGGCTGAAGTCCGCGGCGGATCCGCAAGCCGCGTCCGGCGGGGCAGTTCCGGTTCAGCCGACGCGCAGGCCCTTCACCAGTTCAAGGCACGCCTTGAACTTCGGGTGCTGGGCATCCCCAAGCAGTTCGTAGATGGCCGAGAGCGTTCCTGAGGGAACCGCTCCGGCTGTCTGCATGCGGTGCATCGCGGGGGGGATCTGCGGGGGTTGGCTGCCGCCGATCGCGTCGGTGCACAGGAAGGGGGTGCGACCGGTCGAGGTCAGGTCGAGCGCCGTCTGCAGCACGCACACATGCGCCTCGATCCCGCAGACCAGCACCGTGCCGCGTCCCGTGGCGCGAAGCGCCCGATCCACGTCCGGGGTGAGGGAACTGAAGCGGGTCTTGGTGAACACGGGCGTGCCCGTGGGCACCGCGGCGGTGATCTCGGGCACGGTGGCGCCCAGGGCCCGGGGATTCTGCTCGGTGATGATCACCGGGAGTTCAAGGGTGGTGGCCGCCCGGCACAGGATGGCGGCGTTGTTCACCAGCGCCTCCCAGCCCGGAATGGTCCCGGCGAATCGCGCCTGGATGTCGACCACCAGCAGCAGCGTGTCGTGGATGCGCAGTCGTGGGGCGGGCATGGTTCAGACTCGAAGCGAGGGTGCGTGGGCCAGCGAGGCGGCGTGGCGGCGACGGATGGGATCGGCCACGCGGGCCACCCATCGCTCCACCTGCTCGGCGCTGCGCCCGCAGAGCCGCCGGGGATCCAGGGCCGCCTTCAGATCGACGCCGCGGAAGAGCGGGTCGCCCGCCAGCCGTTCCGCCAGGTCGTTGCTCTCGCCTCGCTTCACGCGGTCCGCGGCCGCCAGGGCATGGGTGCGGATCGCCTCGTGGGCCTTCTGCCGGTCCGCGCCGGACTTCGCAGCGGCCATCAGCAGGTCCTCGGTGGCCACGAAGGGCAGTTCCTGCTCCAGCCTGGCGGTGATCGCGGCGGGGTGCACCACCAGACCGCCCAGCACATCGGTCATGACCTCGATGGCCGCATCCAGGGACAGGAAGGCCTCGGGCAGGGCCAGGCGGCGAGCGCTCGAGTCATCGAGCGTCCGCTCGAGCCACTGCTCCGCCGCGGTGTCCAGCGCCACCGGGGCCAGGCCCATGACGAACCTCGCCAGCCCGGTGGCCCGCTCGCAGCGCATCGGATTCCGCTTGTAGGGCATGGCACTGCTGCCCACCTGCTCCTTGCCGAAGGGCTCCTCCACCTCCCGCAGGTTGGCCAGCAGGCGGAGATCGTTCGCGCACTTGTGGATGGCGGCCGCGGCCACGGCCAGCGAGCCCAGCACCGCGGCATCGAATCCGCGCGGGTAGGTCTGTCCGCACACGGGCCACGTGCCCTCCTCGGGCCAGCCCAGGCGTCGACAGACGCCCCGCTCCAGCGCATCGACCTTGTCCGCGCTGCCCAGCAGCGCCATGAAGCTGAACTGCGTGCCCGTGGCGCCGCGCAGTCCCTTCAGGCGCACCTGGGCCAGCCGGGTCTCCAGGTCCTCCAGCGCGAAGGCGAAATCCTGGCCCCACAGCGCGGCCCGCTTGCCCACGGTGACGGGCTGGGCGGGCTGGTAGTGGGTGAAGCCCAGGCAGGGCAGGTCGCGATGCGCGGCGGCGAAGGTGGCGCATCGGTCGACCAGGCGGGCCATGCCCTCCACCACCTGCTCGAGCGATTCGCGCAGCAGCATGGCGTCGGCATTGCAGACCACGTCCTGGCTCGTCATGCCCAGGTGGATCACGCCGGCGGCCGCGGGGGCGGCCTCGCCGAAGGTGTGCACGTGGGCCATCACGTCGTGCCGCAGCCGGGCCTCGTGCCTGGCGGCGCTCTCGAAGTCGATCCGGTCCAGCGCGGCCTGCATTTCCTGGATCGCCGGCTGCGGAACGGGCAGGCCGAGTTCGCGCTGGGTCTGCGCCACGGCGAGCCAGATGCGTCGCCACAGGCCCACCCGGTGCGCATCGCTCCAGGTGCGCCGCATGCGCTCGCTGGCCCAGCGTGTGGACAGGGCGCTCTGCCAGTGGGTTGACGCGGCGGTGGCGTCGCTCACGGCGCGATGGTAGCGGGGGGCTTGGTGCCCACGCGGGCTTCCGTGCCGGCCAGCAGGCGGCGGATGTTGGCGCGGTGCGTGGCCATGACCAGCGCCGCCAGCAGCGACGTGGTGCCGATCGGCCACCAGGGTGAGCCTGGATCGGTGGCCTCGGGCCGGGGCAGCAGCACGCCGCACCAGAGGGGCAGCGACCAGGCGGCCACCATGCTCGAGAGGCTCACGATGCGCGTGAACCTCATGCAGGCGATCCAGGTGGCCAGGGCCAGCAGCGTGGGGAAGGTGAGGACGGGCCACATGGCCACCATGGCTCCGAAGCCGGTGGCCACGCCCTTGCCGCCCTTGAAGCCGATCCAGGGGCTGAACACGTGGCCCAGCAGCGCTGCGAACACCACGGCGATCCATCCCAGGAAGTCGCCCGGGGGCACGGTCGACACGGGCCTGGCCCACGGACCCGCCAGCATGCCTGCCGCGATCACGGGTGCGGCCCCCTTGGCCGCATCGAGCGCGAAGCAGAGGAAGCCCCACGTGCGGCCGAGCGCGCGGCCCACGTTGGTGGCGCCCACGTTGCCGCTGCCAACGGTGCGAAGGTCGACGCCGTGCGCCTTCGCAAGGATCACGCCGAAGGGAATGCTCCCTGAGAGAAAGGCGAGCGCGATCCAGGTGGGCCAGTTCGCCTGCATGCGCGCGATGCTAGCGATCGAGCAGTCGCAGGCACGCGTGCAGCGCGTCGCCCACGCCGATGCGCTCCATGCCGCAGAAGCGCGCGACGCGGTCGGCCACCAGCTCCTTCGGCAGGAAGGGCTCGGCCAGCAGCTGGATCTCGCGCC
>RFOC01000121.1 GCA_009926815.1 Planctomycetota bacterium | reverse complement strand
GAGAAGCAGAAGGAAGGCAAGAAGCGGATGAAGACCGTCGGCATGGTCACCATCCCGCAGGAGGCCTTCATGGCCATCCTGGACCAGGGCGACTGACGCACGCCGACCCCTGCGGGCCTCGGTTCTGTCTGACGGATCCGCCGGGCTTCAATCCGCCCGGCATCCCGGCTGGCGGCGTCGGCTTCGACTCGCCGTATCTCCGCGGATACGGCCTCGTCTCGCCTCCTGGCCATCCGCCCGCCGATGCGGATTTCGGGCCTTCGGCGATCCGCCAGACAGAACCTAGACTGCCCGCATGACTCGCTCCCACCGTCATCTCGTGCCCACCGCCCTGGCGGCGGGCGTGCTGCTGCTGGCTCAGCTGACCTCGCCGCGCGCCGCCGATGCCCGCGCCACCCCGGCGGGTGATCTGGGCCCCACCCAGGCCGTGCTGCTGGAGGGCAAGGATGGAACGCTCAAGCTGGTCAACGAGGGTGGCCGGCCGGCCTGGGGCGAGGACAGCACCGCCCGTGCCCTGAGCATGGGCGCGGTGCACGTGGACAAGGTCCTCAAGCGGCTCCTGGACAGCGGATCCTTCGCCGAGGAGCGGCAGCGCTTCGACGAGGAGGCCAAGAAGCAGGGCTCGGAGTTCCAGAAGGAGATGGATGGGCTCAAGACCAAGTACGGCGAGAAGAAGCCCGAGGACCCCGAGTTCGCGCAGGGCCAGGCCGAGGCGAAGGCCCTCTTCGAGCGTTACCAGCAGTGGAATGCCGGCATGCAGGCCGCCCAGAACAAGCTGATGGCCGAGCAGGTGGAGAAGGCCCACCGTGAGATGACCGCCGCGGTGGACGTGGTGGCCGACCGCCGGAAGATCGATCTGGTCTACCGCTTCATCCCCGCGCACACCCCCTTCGAGTCGCAGGATCTGGGCAACGCCATGGTCCAGGTGCAGGGTCGCACCTTCCTCCGGGCGCCCGAATCCATCGACCTGACGGCGGACGTGCTGAAGGAACTGAACCTGTCCAGCGACTGATTCATCGCCCGGTCTCGACCAGACGCCGGGCCACCAGCCCCACCAGCACCTCGGCCAGCTCGCGCTTCACGCGGGCCAGATCGGGTGCGGCGTGTCCCAGTTCCCGCCGAAGACTGGTGACCGGTCGCCCCGTCAGCCCGCAGGGCACGATGAGATCGAACATGCGGAGATCGGGATCCACGTTCAGGGCCAGACCATGCAGCGTGGCCCATCGGCTCACCCGAACGCCCATGGCCGCGATCTTGCGGTCGGGTCCCTGATCGCCCACCCAGACGCCCGTGGCGGTCTCGTCACGTCGGCCCTCCAGGCCGAATCGCTGCAGCGTGTCCAGCACCACCTGCTCCAGAAGCCGCATGTAGCCGTGGATGCGCAGATCCAGCCGCTGCAGGTCGAGGATGGGGTAGGCCACCAGCTGGCCCGGGCCATGCCAGGTCACGTCGCCGCCCCGGTCGGTCTCCACGCGCTGCACTCCCAGGTCCGCAAGCGCGCGATCGCCCGCCAGCACGTGGCGCTCCGCGCCCGGCCGTCGGCTCACGGTGATCACCGGCGGATCATGCTCGAGCAGCAGCAGCTGCATGGGTGCACCGTGGTCCCGCCCTGCCACCAGCCGCTCATGGAGCGACCGCTGCCGCTCGAGCGCCTCCGCGTAGCCGATCCGGCCCAGGTCGTGCACCTGCACGTCGTCCATGCCCCAAGCGTAAGCATCCGGAACCGGTGACCCCTCCGTACAATCGGTCCTTCATGGCACGCATTCACCCCTCGGCCGTGGTCCTGGGCGACGTCACGCTGGCCCCCGATGCGGAGATCGGCCCCTTCTGCGTGATCGAGGGTTGCCCCGGCCCCGTCACGATCGGTGCCGGAACCCGGCTGCTGCACCGCGTGACCATCCAGGGTCCCTGCACCATCGGCGAGCGCAACACGGCCTACCCCGGCGTGACGCTGGGCTGCCCGCCACAGGACCTGGGCTTCAGCCCCGCGGAACCCGGGCCGGGACTGATCATCGGGAACGACAACGTGTTCCGCGAGGGCGTGACCGTGCACCGCGGCAAGACGCAGTCGCCCACCCGCATCGGCCATGGCAACTACTTCATGGTCAACAGCCATGCGGGACATGACTGCATCATCGGTGACCGGAACATCTTCGCCAACGGCGCGCTGCTCGCCGGCCACGTGGAGGTGGCCGACCGCGTCATCATGGGAGGCAACGCCACCGTGCACCAGTTCTGCCGCGTGGGCCGAGGGGCCTTCGTGGGCGGCCTGACCGGTTTCAGCCTGGACCTGCCCCCGTTCTTCATGGTGACTGGCATCAACATCGCGGGCAGCATCAACGTGGTCGGCATGCGTCGAAGTGGCATGAGCCGCTCCGACATCGACACCGTGAAGTGGGTGTACAAGGTGCTGCAGCGCAGCCAGCTGCCCAAGCTCGCCAAGATCGAGGAACTGCGCACGCGCGCGGGCGATCCGGTGGTCGACGAGTACATCGCGTTCGTGGAGTCCGCCAAGCGCGGCATCGTGCCCGGCGAGGGCACCGTCATGCGCGGCTCCGCCGCACAGGTGGACTGACGGCATGCGGCTGCGCGTGCTGGCCAGCGGCAGTTCCGGCAACGCGGCCCTGATCACGCTGCACCAGGCGGATCGCCGGCATGACCTCCTGATCGACCTGGGGCTCTCGCCACGCCGCCTGCGCGGACTGCTGAGCGCCGAGGGCGTGGACCTGGAGGGCCTGGCCGCCGTGCTGCTGACCCACGGTGACGTCGACCACCTTCATCCAGGGTGGGCCCGCGGATGGCCCTCCCTGCTGGCCCCGCCCATCGTGCTGCGACCGGATCACGGCGCGCTGCCGGCCCGCGCGGGCCTGTCCCAGGCCACGACCCGGTGGATCGCCGACGAACTGAGCCTGGGACCGTTCCGGATCCGCAGCCTGGCCCTGCCGCACGACAGCGAGGGCAGCACGGCGTTCCGCATCGATGCCGGCGAGGCATCGGTGGGCTGGGCCACCGACCTGGGACGGGTGCCCGACCCGCTGCACGAGTTCATGCGCGGCGTGCAGGTGCTGGGACTGGAGAGCAACTACGACCCGGACATGCAGCGGGCCAGCGCCAGACCCGAGCACCTGAAGCGACGGATCATGGATGGCCGGGGCCACCTCTCCAACGAGCAGGCCATCGACTTCGTGCGATCGCTGCACCAGGCCGACGCCACCCCCGAGCTCGTCATGCTCCTTCACCTGAGCGAGCAGTGCAACCATCCCGATGTGGTCCGCGAGACCTGGCTGCGCCAGGCGCCGGACCTGGCGCCGCGGCTGCGCATCGCCGACCGGCGCACGCCCTCCGAGGCGGTGATCGCCGGACCCGCCGCCCTGGCCTGACCCGCGATCAGCCCGAGGCCGAGGGGCCCGGCACGCCTGCACGTCGCTGCAGCGCCAACCACGCCGCCGGATCTCTCGACAGCGATCCCACTCGCTCGCCTGCCACGCAGAGCGGCACCAGCATGGGCATGCCCGCGGGCAGCTCGGCGTGCAGCGGCACCGTGTCGCTGCCCTCGTAGCGACCCGAGGCGTCGAATCGCCGGTAGACCTGCACCGGCTCCGCCAGCGACTCCTCCACGCATCCAGGGCAGTGCAGCGGTGGATGATCGCACCACCAGGCGATCACCTCGCCCTGAAGAGCGATGGTCCCCGGCTCCATGATGGCCATGGAACCGACCAGGCCATCCAGTTCATCGAACCATCGAGGCACCACCAGCGACCCCGGACCGGGCCACCGCAGGCATCGAAGTCCGGCGTAGAGACTGGCCGCGATCGCCGCACGCGCCGCGGCCATCGCCTCCAGCATGGCCTCGGGCATGGGCTCGCCGCTCCAGCGTTCGCGCAGACGCTCCGCGGCGCTTCGCACCAGCCACTCCGCCTGGTCCCGCGCATAGGGCCGCTGGGGCGCAGGCACGCGGGCCAGCTGCTCCATGGCGATGCGCACCGCGTGCAACTGCACCAGGTCGGGCACCGAGGCGCGGATCCGATCGCCCGGACGGTCATCGGGCCAGGCCTGCGACGCCGCCGCCAGCTGGGTGGCCTGAGCCAGCAGCACCATCCAGGCATCTCCGGCAGCGTCCGACGGCATGCGGAAATCGTAGCGATCCCGCGGATTCCCGAGGTTTCGTGACCCGATACGCTCACCGCCTCCATGAGCGACTTCATCGGCCACAAGTGCGGCGTGGCACTGCTTCGGCTCAAGCGGCCGCTCGAGGAGATCCGCGCCCGGCACGGGGACATGCTCTGGGGCATGCGGCGTCTCTACCTGCTCATGGAGAAGCAGCGCAATCGCGGACAGGACGGCGCGGGCATCGCGGCGGTGAAGTTCGACATGCCCTCGGGCGAGCCCTTCCTCACCCGGCTGCGAAGCGCGAAGCGCAACCCGGTGGAGCGGCTCTTCGACGAGGCCCTGGCGTCCGCCGCGGACCTGAAGCCCATGGAGCGGCGCTCCATGCATCCCATCGAGCTCAAGCGCCGCGTGCCCCTGCTGGGCGAGGCCATGCTGGGCCACCTGCGCTACGGCACCTACGGAGGACGCGGCGCGGCCTTCTGCCACCCCTACGTCCGTCGCAGCCCGGTGACCAGCCGCAACCTGGTGATCGCCGGCAACTTCAACCTGACCAACAGCAACGACCTCTTCCGATCGCTGGTGGATCTGGGCCTGAATCCCGTGGGCGACACCGACACGGGCGTGGTGCTGGAGAAGATCGGGCACTTCCTGGACCTGGAGCACGACCGCCTGGCCGTGGCCGCGGGCCCGGGAAGCTTCCAGGGGCTGCAGGGCTCGGCGCTGGCCGAGGCGATCTCCGGCGAGATCGACCTTCACCGGGTGCTGGGCCGCGCCACCGAGCGCTTCGACGGCGGCTACACGTTCGTGGGGCTGGTGGGCAACGGCGACGCCTTCGCATGCCGGGATCCCCACGGGATCCGGCCGGCCTTCATGGCGGAGACGGAGGACCTGGTGGCGGTGGCGAGCGAGCGGGCCGCCCTCACCACCGTGCTCGACCTGGATCCGGATCAGGTCCAGGAGCTGCCACCGGCGCACGCCCTGGTGGTACGCCGCGACGGCGCCGTGCGGCTGGGCCCCTTCCGCGAACCGGCCCAGCGCCGCAGCTGCACCTTCGAGCGCATCTACTTCAGCCGCGGCAACGATCCCGACATCCACCTGGAGCGCAAGCGGCTGGGCCATGAACTGGCTCCGCGCGTGCTGGAGGTGCTGGGTGGCCACGCGGATCGGGCGGTGTTCGGCTTCATTCCCAACACCAGCGAGACCGCCTACATGGGCCTGGTGGAGGCGGTGGACCAGCGCGTCCGCCAGGCGCGGCATGCGGAGCTGGCCCGCAGGCTGGCCGCCGGCACGCTCACCGCCGCGGACCTGGAGGCCGCCGCCGCAGGTGGCATCCGGGCGGAGAAGGTGGCGCACAAGGACCAGAAGCTCCGCACCTTCATCACCCATGACGAGGCTCGACGGGATCTGGTCACGCATGTCTACGACGTGACGCCGGGCGTGGTCCGACCCGAGGACACGCTGGTCATGGTCGATGACAGCATCGTGCGCGGCACCACCCTGCGCGAGAGCATCGTGACCATGCTGGCACGGCTGGAGCCGACGCGAATCCTCATCGTCAGCAGCAGCCCGCCCATCTGCTATCCGGACTGCTACGGCATCGACATGAGCCAGCTGGGCCGGTTCATCGCCTTCGAGGCGGCGGTGGCGGTGCTTCGCGAGCGTGGCCGACAGGACCTGCTCGACGAGGTGGAGCGCCGCTGCGCGGAGCAGCAGCACTGGCCCGGCGAACGCATGACCAATCACGTCCGCCGGATCTACGAGGCCGTGGACCCGGGGGACCTCGAGGCGACCGTGGCCCGCCTCATCCGACCCTCCGACCTGCCGTGGAAGGGATCGCTGCAGGTCGTCTACCAGTCGCTCGAGGGCCTCCGGCGGGCCATGCCCGGGCACACCGGGACGTGGTACTTCGACGGCGACTACCCCACGCCGGGGGGGCTTCGGGTGCTGAACACGGCCTATCTCCAGTGGTGCCGCCGGGAAGACGCCCGGGCATACTGAGCCACCGAGCACCCCGTTTTTGGCCCCCACGGGGCATCCCGGGGTCGCAACCCCCCCTTCCCCTTGACCTTTGGGGGGGTTTCGGCTGTAATGCTCGGCCCGACTCTGCCGACCCCGGCAGGGCGTCCAGCATCGCTTCAGGAGTCCGAATGGCTCGTTACACCGGTCCCAAGGTCAAGCTCTCCCGTCGCGTCGGCGTGCCCGTGGCGGAC
>RFOC01000013.1 GCA_009926815.1 Planctomycetota bacterium | reverse complement strand
ATGGAGGGCGCGAAGAAGGTGAAGTGCAGCGAGTTCGCCACCGAGATCCTGAGGCACATGGACGCCCGCGTGCCCGTGCCGGCCTGACGCGGTGCCAGGTCCCCCGGACCCGATCATGCATGCGCCGGCAGCCTCGCGGCCACCGCCGGGCGTCTACGGTGCGGGCGCGCTGCTGGCCGTCTGGTCGGTGGTGCCCCTCTTCATGGGCGCCTACCTGCTCTCGCAGATCGCCACGCTGACCGAGTGGTTCCGTGCCGACGGCCTTCGGGGGCCCGTGGCCTTCGCGGCGGGCTACGCCATCTGCTGTGGCGCCGGATTGCTGCCCACCTACGCCCCGAGCATCGCGGCAGGCTGGATCTTCGGCCCCTTCGTGGGCTTTCCTGTCTGCGTGGCGGGCTATCTCGGTGGCAGCACCCTGGGCTTCGGGTTGAGTCGCCTGGCCGCCCGCGGCGGGCAGTTGGCCGCGTGGATCGACCACTGGCCGCGAGCGGCCGTGATCCGACGGGCACTGGTCGAGGAGCGTGCCTCGCGCACCGCGCTGCTGGTCGGCCTGCTGCGGCTCTCGCCCAGCTGCCCGTTCAGTGCCACCAACCTGGCCATGGCCGGTGCGGGGGTCCGCTATCCGCTCTTCATCGTGGGCACCGTGCTGGGCATGGCGCCTCGCACGCTGGCGGCGGTGATCATCAGTCACGTCGCGGCCCAGCAGGGCGCGAAGGACCTGGTGCAGCTGGCCACCCAGCAGGGCGTGTTCGCCGTGGCGATCGGCCTGGTGCTGCTGGTCGGATCGCTCGCCCTCATCGGCCACATCTCCCGGGTGGCGCTCGAGCGTGCGCTGGCGGCAGGGCAGCCGCCTGGGCAGTAGATTTCCCGACCCATGAGTGACCGTACACCTGCGAAGCGACGCGGCGCCAAGGCCGCCAAGGGCTGGCGCACCGCCGCCGGCAGCGACCGGCACGAGCTTTACGAGGAGAGCGTGCAGAGCCCCGACGAGGAGAGCGCCTTCATCGACCGCGTGTTCCGCTCGCTCCGCGGCCGAACGCCGGCGCTGCTGCGCGAGGATTTCTGCGGCACGCACTTCCTGAGCGCCACCTGGGCGAAGCGCCGCAAGGGAAACCGCGCGATCGGCTTCGACCTGCACCGGCCCACCGTGGCATGGGGACGCGCTCGTCGCGCCACGCAGCTCACTTCGGAGCAGCTCAGGCGCGTCGACATCCGCATCGGCGACGTGCGGAGCGCGCGCAGCGAGCCGGTCGACGTGATCGCCGCCTTCAACTTCAGCTACTACCTCTTCAAGCGGCGCCAGGATCTGGTCACGTACTTCCGACATGCGCGCACGCAGCTCAGGCGCGACGGCGTCATGTTCGTGGACTGCTACGGCGGCTACGAGAGTTTCAGCGAGCAGACCGAGGAGCGGGACCTCGACGGCTTCACCTATCAGTGGCAGACCGAGCGTTACGACCCGGTCACCGGTGACGTGCTCAACCACATCCACTTCGTCTTCCCGGATGGCACCAGGCTGCGCAAGGCCTTCACCTACGACTGGCGCCTCTGGACCATCCCCGAGATCCGGGAGTGCCTGGCCGAGGCGGGATTCCGCCGCACGCACGTGTACTGGGAGGGCACCGACCACGCGACCGGCGAGGGTGATGGGGTCTTCCGGAAGACCATGGTGGGCGAGGCCTGCGGGGGTTGGATCGCCTACATTGCCGCCGAGAAATAGTCCGGGGACCCCCCTAGAGTCGCCCCCATGGTGCCCCCCTCGATTCTCACGCCGGTCACCCGGCATGCGCCGCTGGCCGCCGCCATCGTGGGGGGACTCCGCGACGTCGAGGAGATCTTCGCCCGGCAACTGCGAAGCGACCTGCCCGCCGTGAACGAGCTGGCCCTGCATGTCGAGCGGTACAGGGGCAAGATGCTTCGCCCCACGCTGCTGCTGCTCAGCGGCATGGCCGCGGCCGGTGCCTCGGATGGTGCGGCGCTCACCAAGGGGCACCGCATCGCCGCGGCCGTGGGCGAGATGATCCACATGGCCACGCTGGTGCACGACGACGTGCTCGACGAGGCCGAGACGCGCCGCCGAGGCCGCACCGTGAACAGCCTGCGGGGCAACGAGACGGCGGTCATGCTGGGCGACTGGCTCATCTCCAACGCCTTCCACCTCTGCTCGCTGATCGGCGACCCCGCCGTGAACCTGCTGTTCGGGGAGACCACCAACACGCTCTGCGAGGGCGAGTTGCTGCAGCTGAGCCGCCGCGAGGATCCCAGCCTGGACGAGCCCACCTACATGGAGATCGTGCGGCGCAAGACCGCGGCCCTGGTGGCCACGTGCTGCTCGCTGGGCGCCCGCCTGGGTGGCGCGCCCGAGCAGGTGCAGTCGGCCCTGGCCCTCTACGGCGAGCGCACCGGGTGCGCCTTCCAGATCCAGGACGATGTGCTCGATCTCGCGGGCGACGAGAGCGTGGTGGGCAAGACCCTCGGCCGCGACCTGCAGAAGGGCAAGGCCACGCTGCCGGTGATCCTGCTGCTTCGGCAGGCCACGCCGTGGGAGCGCACGGAGATCCTGAGCATCATCCACAACCGCGATGGCGACGCGCTTCTGGACCGCGTGCGCCGCGCGGGCACGCTGGACCAGGCGAAGGCCACCGCCCAGTCGCTGGTGGAAGCCGCCAAGGCCGCCCTCGATGCCGTGCCCGCCGGTCCTGCCCGGGACCTGCTCCGCGATCTCGCCGACGAGGTCGTGCGGCGTCAGGCCTGATCGCCTCGGGCCAGGCGCTTCCCCGGTCCGGGGGCCGGGCGTCCGGTCAGTTCGCTGGCGGAGGGGCGCCGTCGCCCTTCTTCGGTGCCGGCCGGGGCTTCGCGCGCCTGGCCGGGTCCGCCTTCTCGGCCAGCAGCGGCTTGAGCGCCTGCTTCAGGGCCTCCGGCTTCAGTCCCACGTAACGAACCGCGCCGTTCACGTCGATCACCAGGTTCACCGGCACGTCGGCCAGGCCCATGCCGGCAAGCCAGGCGCCCTGCAGGTCGACGGCGACGGCCATGGCCGGGGCGCTGCGGGCCATGTTCGCGGCGGCGGTCTGCGCGTCGTCCTGCATGTGGATGGGCACCAGGCGCACGCCGTCGGGCAGCGACATCTTCACGCTGCGAAGCAGTGAACGACCGCCCTGCTTCATGCTGAAGGTCTGGATGACGGTCACGGCACCGTCGCTGGGCACCACGGGTGCGCCGCCGAACCATTTCACGGAGTCCGGGGCAGGGGGCACCGCGAAGCCGATGTTGGCGGCCGCGGCGGCACGGGCCGGGGCTGGCACCGTGCCGTCGATCCACGCCGCGTCAGGCTCGCCGCCCGCGGCGAGCAGGCCCACGCACAGGGCCAGAAGGGCGAGCGGACGCATCACGGCCTTGGCGGGAGAGGGCATGGGGGCAGCATACGACCGAGCGATCATCGCCAGATCGGCATGGCCATGTTGTCGATGAGCCGGACCTCGGGCAGGCGCGCCGCGATCAGCGCGCGGCACGGCGCCTCCAGGCCCGTCACGGGCCGCAGCGATGCCGCGTCGCGCACGACCGCGTAGTCCACCTCGAAGCCATGGTCCTGCAGGGTCTCCCGCATGAGCGTCTCCGCGGTGGATGGCCGCTGCGCACTCATGGCCATCTGCAGGGCGCGGTACACGCCCAGGGCCGTGTCGCGGCGATCCTCGGTCAGGTAGCGGTTCCGGCTGCTCATGGCCAGGCCATCGCGCTCCCGCACGGTGGGGCACCGCTCGATGCGAAGATCACCCCAGCGGTCGCCACCGTGCTGCACCATCTGCTCGATCACGCGGAGCTGCTGGAAGTCCTTCTCGCCGAAGCACGCGCGGCAGGGTCGGCAGAGGTCGAACAGCCTGGCCACCACCTGGCACACGCCGCCGAAGTGGCCGGGGCGAGCGGCGTCCTCCAGGCGAGGCTCGGTGGCCACGGGGGGCAGCGGCCAGGCCGCGGCCTCGGTGCGCGCCGCGTCCAGGCCGCGGGGATAGATCGCGTCCGATGGCGGCACGAACACCGCCGCGGCGCCGGCCGCCTCCGCGATGCGCAGGTCCGCCTCGAGCGTGCGCGGGTACTTCGAGAAGTCCTCCCGCGGTCCGAACTGCGTGGGATTCACGAAGATCGTCACCACCACTGGGCGGTCGCCCACGGCGGCTCGCCGCACGAGCGAGGCGTGTCCCTGGTGCAGGGCGCCCATGGTGGGCACGAGCACGCACCCATGGAGGTCCGCGAGTTCACCGGCGTCGTCGATCCGTCGCACGCGGCAAGCCTAGCGGCCGCCGTCCGATCGGCGACTCAGTCGGCGCCCGGGCGGGTGTCCAGGTCGGGCTTCGTGGTCCATCGGGGCTTCCAGCCCGGCTTCTCCACCCGGGTGCGCAGCACCACCGTGTTGTCCAGGTCCAGGTCCGAGGTCCAGATCCATTTCGCGCCCTTGAAGTCATGCTCGAAGAAGGGCTGCTTGGGGTCGATGCGCTCCTGCGCGTACTCGGTGGCCGGCGACCACGACGAATCATCGAAGCCCGGGGCGAACCAGTCGGCCGGAAGGGGCTCGCTGCGCACCCGCGGATTCGCGGTGTCGCGATCGATCGGGCCATGGAGGAAGCACTTCGCCTTCCAGCGAGCATCGGTCACCGTGCCGTCGGAGAACTTCAGGATGAATCCGCCGTCGCCGATCTGCCGCCCGTACTCGCACCCGGTCCGCGGATCGGCGTTGTCCTTGGCCAGCACCGCGATCGTCATCGGGTACTCGGGCAGCAGGTCGATCGAGACCACGTTGTGCGGGAGGAAGTCGATCGAGTCGACCGCCACCAGCCTGCCGTTCACGTGCAGCATGAACCAGTTGTCCGCGTACATGCTCGCGTGGATCGTGTCGTCCATGGAGGGCTTCACCACGCCGTCCTGCGGGGGTTTGCGCTTGCCGCCCGGTCCGCCTCGGCGGGGCGCCGGTGGCCCGCCATCCGGCGGCGGGGGGGATTGCGCGGCGGCCAGCAGAAGGGCCATCATGGCGCAGGCCAGCGGGATGGAGGGGCATCGGGTCCGCATCATCGGCCTCCCCGGGCGGGAATCTCGTAGCTGGCCACCACGGCGCCATTGGCCTCGCGGTCCCGCCGCTGACCGGCGGCTCGATCGATCGCGGAGCGGACGAAATCCACGGTGGCCTTCTGCGGGGTCACCGTGACCCGCATGTGTCCCGGGCTGCCCAGGATGGTTCCCGAGGCGTAGCCGTAGTGCTCGGCGCTCCGCGTGCCGCCCGCCACGTTGCCCGGCTGCGGGACGCACTGGTAGGTGACGCCGTCCTTCTCGGCATGCACGTAGAGATGATCATGGCCATGGAAGACGGCGCTCACGCCGTGCTTCACCAGCAGGTCGTGGATGGGCATGGGCCAGCCGGGGCGTCGCTCGGCGAAGCCGGGGCTTCCGTCCGCGTTGCGGCCGCCCCACTCGAAGAAGGGAGCGCTCTCCACGCCGCCCCGCGACTCGGTTCCGCCCACGCCGCCCACCAGATGGTGGATGAACACGAACTTGTGGCGCGCCCCGGATCTCGCCAGGGTGTCGGCAAGCCAGTCGTACTGCGCCCGGCCCAGCGTGAAGGCCCAGCTGGAGTCGTTCGGGGCCAGCGGTTCGTTGCCCCGTTCGCCGCCACCGGCCCCGCGGCCTCCGCCACCGCCGCGAGAGCGTTCCGTGGTGAAGTCGAAGGGATCCAGCACCACCACCAGGGCGTCGCCCCACTCGAACGCGTAGTAGTTGGCGCCACGTCCGTCCTTCACGCCGGTCTGTCCGGTGTAGCCGCCCTGGCCGGTGATCGGCGCGGGGAACCGCTCCGTGCGCATGCGGTAGCTCCAGGGCCCCATGTCCTCGGGCTTCGTGCCCGCCGTGCCCTTCTCGCCATCATGGTTGCCCAGCACCATGAACAGGGGGGCGTCGCCGCAGAGACGGCTGAAGTACCACCGCTGGGCGTCGTACTGTGGCGCGGTGCGCTCGAAGTCCCGTCCGCGCTTGTCGGTCATGAAGGTGTCGCCCAGATCCACGTGGAAGTCCGGGTGGTCCGACAGCGCGTTGGCCAGCGTGTTCTCGTACACCTTGGGATCCATGTTGGCGTCCAGGTGCGAATCCGCCTGGATGGTGAAGGTGAATGGCGTTCCGGCGGCGGGGCGCGTGCGGAAGCGGTGCTCCTCGCCCGTGATGCTCCCGCTCCGCACTCGATAGACGTACGTCGTGCCCGGTTCGAGCCCCGTGAGCTCGATCAGGCCCACCTTCCCGCTCTCGATCCTCACCGGTGGCGTGGTGGTGCGGGGACCGCCGGAGGCCTTGCCGAACTCGATCGATGCCTCCAGGGGCTTCCAGGCCTGGATGCTCGCGGTCACGGCCCGATCCGTCGGTCCGGTCAGCAGCACGTCGAAGTCGTGCGGGGGGAAATCCGTGTGGAAGGCGGTCATCTGCTGCAGGAGTCCGCCCTTGCCGGCGCCTTCCTGCCCAGCCTGGCCGCCGCCGTCGCGCTTGCCGCGCTTTCCACCCTCCTGGCCGCCGCGTGGCCGGCCCTCGCCGGGTGGATCGCCCCGGGCATCGTCGGCACGCGCGTACTTCAACTGGATCGTCGCGCTGCCCAGCGTGAGATCCTTCATCGCCGCCAGCAGTTCCGCTCGCGTGGCCTTGCCGTCGTTGGCCAGCCGCGGTGCGGACTTCAGGGCATACAGCGTGGCCACGTACACCTTCGTGCCGGGGCCCTGCGAGCAGGGAGGCGCGTACTCTGCGCGGCGATTCACGGTGTTGGTGCCCCACGCACCGGCATGCTCGCCCGCCTTGAGCTGCTTGGCGGTGCCGGGAATGTCCCAGTTCACCATGTAGACGTGCTCGTCGTCGCCCGGCGCCATGTGGTGCATGGTCAGGGCCAGGCTCCTCGTGCCCTTGGGCAGGTCCTTCCACTCGAAGGGAGGGGACAGGCTCTCGCCGTCGCAGGTGTACTTCCGGTCCAGCATGCCATCATCGCCCACGCCCGGGCAGGTGAAGGGGAAGTCCGACTTCACGGGCTCCGCGGCCGCCCGCCCCGGCGGAGGTGTGCGATCGCCATCGCGCGGGGGTGGCGGCCGATCACCATCGTCGCGTGGGGGCCGGTCACCGCCTTCGCGAGGAGGCCGCTCGCCACCACCCGGTCCGCGGCGAGGCCGATCGCCCTGGCCGCCGCGTCCGCCACCGCCGGGCGTTCGCCGATCCTTCGCGCTGTAGCTCTCCGAGGTCCGGGTGCCATCCGGCGAGATGAACTCGAACTCCACGCCGTCGGCATCGGTGAGGCGGTAGTGGACGTGTCCCTCCTTGCCGTCCACGACGTACGTGATCGACCATGCCCTGGGGCCCGCGGCCTTGAAGCCGGTGATCCGCGCGCCGCGCAGCGGTCCGGTGGCGGGGCGGATGGGCCGCGCATGCGCCTGTGGCACGATCTCGTCGCCCTCCACCTTCACCTGACCACGCATGCCGCCGTTGATGTACGGGTAGGTCGTGCTGGCGTGGTAGTGGTAGCTCCGCGTCCCGCCGTCGATGCCCTGGCCCCTGGGCACCTCGCAGAAGTGGCCGTTCCACTGGTCGAGGGGCTCGCTCGATCCGAGAGGGCAGGCCAGTTCGCTGCCCGCCTTCGCCTTGGCGTCGTACAGGCCATGGATGGCGAAGCCGTCGAGCGCGAACGCGATGGGCCGCTTCGGCCCCAGCACCTTCTGCAGGAACAGCGGGGCATCGTGATAGTGGTAATCGTCGCCTCGGCCGCAGTGGCCGCCGAACTCGTCCAGTTCGCCGATGGACCTGGAGTCGGCTCCGCGATTGTTCAGCGCGTTGAAGATGGGAATGCCGTTGGCGGCCAGCGCGATCGCGCCCTTGCGGAGTTCCTTGCGGCCATCCACGGGCGTGTCGGCCAGCTTCGGCTTCAGCGGCACCTGCCACGCGTTCGCTCCGGAGTAGTCCTGCGGCAGCGGCACCTGCTGCTGCCAGGTGCGGATGCCCACCATCATGGTGACGGCCAGCGGCTCGTGGGGCAGCCCATCGGATTCCACGTAGAGCCATTCGTCATCCGACCGGGTTCGCACGCTCGGGCCGAACATCCTGAAGATCTCGGCCTGCCACGGATCGGATGCGCCAGTGGCGGACATGGCCGAGGCCATCAGGGCGGCGGCGGTGGAGGTGGCCGCGGCCTGGTGCACGCCGTGCACCCGCTCGGCGGCATCCCGTGCGCGTGCCTGCCCCTGGGTGTCCAGATCGGCGATGGCGATCGTGGCCGTGCCACCGTCGTGCAGGTCGATGGTGATCGAGTCGCCGTGCGTGGTCAGCAGCCAGCCGCTGAGCGTGCGCCCATGGGCCATGTCCCGCCACTCCGGCACGGCCGCGTGATCGCCAGTGTCACCGCCCGGCGGATGCGCCAGACAGGGCATGCAGGCCAGGGCAAGGGCGATCGCGCGGGTCACGGCCTGCATTCGGATTCCCGGTTCAGGCTCCATGGCCGGCTCCCTTCCCGCCCTTGCCGCCCTTGCCGCCACCACCGCCCTTGCCGCCACCGCGGCCATCCGGCTGCGGCATGTCATGCGGATCGCCGGTGCCGGCGGCGGGATCGGTGTTCCTCTCCGGCATCGCCGCCTTCACGGCCTTCAGGTAGGCGTCGAGTCGTGAGGTCATGTCCTTCACGCGGTCAGGCTGCTCGCTGGCCAGGTCCTTGCGCTCCGCCGGGTCCTTGCCGATCTCGTACAGCGTGGTCTTGCCGCTGTCGTAGTTGCGGACCATCTTCCAGCCGTCCACGTAGATGGCGGATGCCGGGCCGCCGTTGTTGAGGTCGTAGTGCGGGAAGTGGATCACCAGTTCCTCGTGGCTGCGTTCCACCTTGCCCTCGCCGCCGTGCGTGAGGAGCGGCACCAGGCTTCCGCCTTCGACGGCCGTCACGTCGTCGGGGCGAGCGGGCTTTGGCAGTGGCTTCCCCGCCAGATCCATCATGGTGGGCAGCAGGTCCATGCCCGAGGCACGCACGCGGCACACCGAGCCGGGCTTCACGCCGGGTCCCCACACCAGGAAGGGCACGCGGATGCCGCCCTCGCTGACGCTGCCCTTGCCTCCACTGAAGGGCGGGTTCGCCTGCGATCGACCGCCACCACCGCCACCCTGGGCTCCGTGATCGGCGCTGTAGAAGATCCAGGTGTTGTCGGCCACCCCCATGTCCTTCAGCGCATCCAGCACGCGACCCACCTGCGTGTCGACCTCGCGGGCGCCGGCCACGGCGCCCATGGGCTTGCCGCTCACGTCGGGCATGAGCTTGCGGGCCGCCGCCAGCGATTCCGGCGAGACGGCGTTCTCCCCCTCGAAGCCGTAATGCGAGATCTGCACGAAGAAGGGCTTGCCCTTCTTCACCTGCTCGCGCATGAACGCGATGCCCTTGTCGGTGATGATCGTCGCCTGCCTGGGATTGGGCGACTCGCCGCGGTCGGGACCCTGGTTGCTGTTCGCGCCATCGCAGGCATCGAAGCCCAGCTGGCTCGGTGCCTGTCGCGCCGCGTGCCACTTGCCGAAGTGCGCCGTGCCGTAGCCCAGGTCGTGCAGCATGGCGCCCGAGGTGCGCACGCCCGGCGGCAGTTCGAACTCCGCCTCGGGCGGTATCAGGCGCATGAGTCGGTAGCGACTCTTCTGATCGCCACCGCCGCGCGAGGCGCCGCCCTCGGACTGGTAGGTCATGTGCAGCTTCGCCGGACTGATGCCGGTGACGAAGCTGGCGCGGGAGGGCGTGCAGCGCGGGCAGGAGGCGTAGAAGTCGCTGAAGCGCATGCCCTCCTTCGCCAGCCTCTCCAGATGGGGCGTCAGGCCCTCGGGGCGGGCGGTGCTGGGCGGCTCGCCGTCGAAGTCGACCGAGATGCTCCCCGGCCCCTGGGCTTCCGCCTGGATGAAGATGATGTTGGGCGGCCTCGCCCCCGCGGCCGAGGTCCTCGGTGCCTCCGCCCTCGAAGCCTGCACGGCCACCATGACGAACGCCAGCCATCCAACGATCCATGCCGACATGCGCAAGCTCCTTGACGGGTCGTGGTTCCCGCCGCACCCTGCGTGCGTGCGAGGCCGACGCAACGCCCCTGGAGCCCTGGCCATTGCGGTCGCAGGCTCGCTTTGTGCCACTTCCTGCGGCCCCAGTCCGCCTCGGATGGTGCTGATCCCCGCCGGCGAGGGCGTGATGGGCAGCGACGCTGCCGATGCGGCGGCGGATGAGCGTCCGGCGCACCGCGTCCGGATCAAGGCGTTCTGGATGGATGCAACCGAGGTGACCAACGCCCAATTCCGGGCATTCGTGCAGGACACGGGCTACCGCACGGTGGCCGAGCGGCCGATCGACTGGGAGGCGCTTCGCAGGCAGCTCCCTCCGGGCACGCCTCGGCCTCCGGAGGATCGCCTGAAGCCCGGGTCGCTGGTCTTCACGCCGCCGGCCGGCGCCGTCTCGCTGCACGATGTCCAGGCGTGGTGGACGTGGACCCCCGGCGCCGACTGGCAGCACCCCGAGGGGCCCGGAAGTTCCATCGCGGATCGGATGGACCACCCGGTGGTGCACGTGGCATTCGAGGACGCGCAGGCCTACGCGCACTGGGCCGGCAAGCGGCTGCCCACCGAGGCGGAGTGGGAATGGGCGGCGCGAGGTGGCCTGCCCTCGGCCCGCCAGGTCTGGGGCGATGCGCCACCCGATCCCTCGCGATGCAACATCTGGCAGGGATCGTTCCCCGACCGCAACACGCGCGAGGATGGATTCGAGGGCACGGCACCGGTGGGCCGGTTTCCGCCCAATGGCCACGGCCTCTTCGACATGGCCGGCAACGTCTGGGAGTGGTGCGCCGACGCGTACCGACCCGATGCCTACGCGAGGCGGTCCGTCCGTGAGCCGGCGGTCGATCCCTTGGAGATTGCCACGGACCCGCAGGTGGATCCCCGCGTGCTGCGCGGCGGCTCGTACCTCTGCAGCGATGCCTACTGCACCGGGTACCGGCCCGCCGCGCGCATGCACAGCTCCCCGGACTCGGCCCTGGGCCACACGGGGTTCCGCTGCGTGCGCGATGTCTCCCCCTGACGCCGCGCACGAGGCGAGGGAGTTACCCTCGTGGTCATGCGAGTCCATGCCTCTGGCCCTTGTCTCCGTGTGTCCGCAGCGATCCTGGCCGCCATGGTCCTGACGGCCTGCGCAAGCAGGGAGAAGCTGCCGCCCACGCCCCATGTGCTGCGCGACGGCACCGGCTCTCGACGACTGGCGGAGCTGCCTCCCGAGCAGCGCACCACGGACATGGAGATCCTCTACGTGACCGACCGCTCCGAGGTGGGCCGAAGCGAGCGGGGGCCGGAGTACGGCTTCGGCCGGGCCACGGCCATGGCGTTCGGCACGGCCACGGTGTCGCTGGCGCCGGCCCCCACCTGGGACGAGCTGGTGCGCCTGAGTGGGCAGGGCGAGGAGCATCCTGGATTCCTGCTCGACATGACCCGCGTGCAGCAGGTGGGCGAGGTGGTGCTGACGCCGCAGTCGCTCGAGGTGGTCGATGGCCGTCTCCGCCGCACCAGCGAATCCTTCGCCGAGCTCGAGAAGGCCAAGGCCGGGTTCCTGGCCATGGTGAAGTCGCGGCTCGACCGCACGAAGTCGAAGGACGTGTACCTGTACGTGCACGGCTTCAACAACACCTTCTATGACGCCGTGGCGCGGTCCGCCATCCTCTGGCACTCGATCAGCAGGCAGGGCGTGTTCATCGCCTACACGTGGCCCGCGGGCTACGGAGGCCCGTTCGGCTACTTCTATGACCGCGAGTCGGGGGAATTCACCATCTTCCACCTGCGCGAGCTGGTCGAGCTGCCCGAGCTCGAGCGGCTGCACATCATCGCGCACAGCCGGGGCACGGACGTGGCCACCACGGCGCTGCGGGAACTGAACATCGCGCTTCGGGCGCAGGACATGGAGACGCTCATGCTGGCGGCGCCGGACCTGGACCTGGAGGTGTTCAGCCAGCGATTCTGGCTGGAGAACCTGGGCTCGGTCGCCAGGCGAACCGTGGTGTACTTCAGCAGCGAGGACGACGCGATCGGCCTCTCGAACTGGCTGTTCGGCAGCAAGACGCGCATCGGCACCCTTTCGCAGATCCCGTTCTCGCCGTCGCAGATCAAGCTCATCGAGCAGATGCCGCAGATCCAGCTTGTCGAATGCAAGGTGAGCGGCTTCGGCAGCTCCCATGCCTACGTGTTCGGCAATCCGGCGGCCATGAGCGACGTGGTCGCGGTGCTGCGCGACCGGCATGACGTGGGGCCGGGGCAGGGCCGGCCCCTCGAGTCGCGCGGCAACGGCACCTGGCTGCTGACCAACGACTACTTCGCCCAGGTGGGCAAGCCCGGCGCGGAGGTGGCCCGCACGGCACCCGCCGCGGCGGCGAATCCGCCCGCTTCCTCGGAGGCTCCGGTTGGTGGCCGCTGATCCGGCGCCGCGGGTTCGGCCGGCGAGGGGACGCTGGCGCCGTGGCCTGCTCTGGCTGGTGCTGTCGCCGCTGCTCGTGGTGCCGGTGGCCTGGGCCGCGCTGGTGATGGCCTTCTGCCTGCCCGGGCCGGAACCTCTGCGGCAGGTGGTGGCGTGGGGCCTGATGCTGGCGCTGCCGGCGGTGGTGGTGATCAGCCGCTGCATGCGGCGCACCGCGGTCTTCGCGTCCGGCGCGTTCGCGCTGGGACTGGTGGTGTTCCTGGCCCAGGGGGCCTCCAACGATCGGCCGTGGAGCCCGGACGTGTCCCGTCTGCCGTGGGCGGAGTTCGACGGGGACCGGGTGACCGTGCACGACATCCGCAGCTGCCGCTATCGAAGCGAGACCGACTTCGAGGTGGCGTGGCACACCGACACCTTCGACCTCTCCCGGCTCACCGGCGTGGATCTCTTCCACGTGTTCTGGGGCAGCCCCAGCATTGCGCACACCATGCTCAGCTTCGGCTTCGACGATGGGCGGCAGCTCTGCCTCTCGGTGGAGACGCGGCGCGAGCAGGGCGAGACCTACGACGCGGTGAGGGGTTTCTTCCGCCAGTACGAGCTGATCTACGTCTTCGGCGACGAGACCGACCTGGTGAAGCTTCGAACCAACTTCCGGGGCGAGCAGGTGTACCTGTACCCGCTGCAGGTCCCGCTGCAGGCCGCGCGAGCGGTGCTCGAGGCGTACCTGCGGGCGGCCACGGATCTTCGCGAGCGGCCGCAGTGGTACAACGCCCTCACCGACAACTGCACCACCACGCTCATCGGTCATTCGCGTCGCGTCGCGATGCCCGCGGCTCGCTTCGACTGGCGGTGGGTCCTGAACGGCCACCTGCATGAGGTCATGCACGAGCGGGGCACCATCGACAGCTCGGTGCCCCTGGACGAGCTGCGGCAGCGATGCTTCATCAACGACCGCGCCGTCGCGTGTCCGGATGACGCCGAGTTCTCCCGGCGCATTCGCACCCCCTGAGGTTTGGACGGGGAATCCGCGGAGCCGACGAGGGCGAACGGCACGCCGACCTGCGCGTCCGGAATCGCGGACATCGCTTCCTTGAAGGCCCCGGAGGGCCTATACTGGCCCGGCTTCGCCCCCGTTTTTGCCGAAGGAAACCCGCAACCATGGCTGCCAAGACACCGATCTACATGGACAACGCCGCCACGACCCGCTGCGACCCGCGCGTGGTCGAGGCCATGCTGCCGTACTTCACCGAGATGTACGGCAACAGCTCCAGCCGCAACCACGCCTTCGGCTGGAAGGCCGAGGAGGCCGTCGACCTGGCCCGTGAGCAGGCGGCCGCCCTGATCGGTGCCAACGCCAAGGAGATCATCTGGACCAGCGGCGCCACCGAGAGCAACAACCTGGCCATCAAGGGCGCGGCGCACATGTACGCGAAGGCCCCCGAGGGCCAGCCCAACCGCGGTCACATCATCACCGCCGTGCACGAGCACAAGGCCGTGCTCGACCCCTGCAAGCGCCTGCAGCGCGAGGGCTTCGACGTCACCTTCCTGGAGCCGAAGGCGGATGGCGTGATCACCGCCGAGATGGTGAAGGCGGCCATGCGGCCCGACACCATCCTGGTGAGCATCATGTGGGCCAACAACGAGATCGGCACCATCAACGAGGTGCCCGAGATCGGCCGGCTCTGCCACGAGCGCGAGGTGGTCTTCCACACCGACGCCACGCAGTGGGTGGGCAAGATGCCCACCGACGTGGAGCGGGATCACATCGACCTGCTCAGCTGGAGCGGTCACAAGATCTACGGGCCCAAGGGCGTGGGCGCCCTGTTCGTGCGGCGTCGCAAGCCGCGCGTGCGGCTCGAGGCCATCCTGGACGGCGGCGGCCACGAGCGCGGCATGCGCAGCGGCACCCTGAACGTGACCGGCATCGTGGGCTTCGGCAAGGCCTGCGAGCTCTGCAAGGCCGAGATGGATCGTGATGGCGAGCGGCTTCTCAGGCTGCGTCGTCGCCTCGAGACGGAGCTGGCGAAGCGGATCGAGGTGACGCAGGTGAACGGCCATGCCGATCGCCGCCTGCCGCACATCTGCAACATCAGCTTCGGCTTCGTGGAGGGCGAGAGCCTGCTCATGGGCATCAAGGACATCGCCTGCAGCAGCGGCAGCGCCTGCACCAGCGCCAGCCTGGAGCCCAGCTACGTGCTCAAGAGCCTGGGCGTGGGTGACGAACTGGCCCACAGCAGCCTGCGCCTCTCGCTGGGCCGCTGGACCACCGACGAGGAAGTGGAGCACGCGGTCGAGAAGATCACCAAGGCCGTGCTGCACCTCCGCACCATGAGCCCGCTCTACGACCTGCACAAGGAAGGCATCGACATCAGCAAGATCCAGTGGCAGACCCACTGATTCCAAGGACCCCACCATGGCATACAGCGACAAGGTCATCGATCACTACCAGAACCCCCGCAACGTCGGCAGCTTCGGCACCAGCAAGGAGGTGCAGACCCGGGCCGATGTCGGCGTGGGCATCGTCGGCGCGCCCGAGTGCGGCGACGTGATGCAGCTGCAGATCAAGGTGAGCCCGCAGGGGATCATCGAGGACGCCAAGTTCAAGTGCTTCGGCTGCGGCAGCGCCATCGCCAGCAGCAGCCTGGCCACCGAATGGATCAAGGGCAAGACGGTGGACGAGGCCCTGACCATCAGGAACACGCAGATCGTGGAGGAGCTGAGCCTGCCGCCGGTGAAGATCCACTGCAGCGTGCTGGCCGAGGACAGCATCCGCACCGCGATCGACGACTGGAAGAAGAAGAACGGCATCGCCACGCAGTCGCCGCAGGCCGCGGCCAGCCATTGAACCCAGCAGGAGGATTCCCATGCCCGTGAACGTCACCGAGACCGCCGCCCGAGAGATCGACGCCATCATCCGCCAGCAGAACCTCGATGCCGACAAGGTTCGACTCCGCGTGGGCGTGAAGGGTGGCGGCTGCAGCGGCTTCAGCTACCTGCTCGACCTGACCGAGGTGCAGAAGGAGACCGACGAGGTCTGGAGCTTCACCTATGCCCGCCGTCCCGATCCGAAGGCCGTGCAGGCCTCGGGCGACCAGGGTGGCGTGGCCACGGCGAACGCCGACACCTTCACCGTGCAGGTGATCTGCGATCCGAAGAGCTACCTGTACCTGAACGGCACCACGATCGACTTCAAGGACGAGATCATGGGTCGTGGCTTCGTGTTCAACAACCCGAACGCCACCACCACCTGCGGCTGCGGAAGCAGCTTCAGCGCCTGAGGCGATCTGCACACGGCATCATTCGCGGGCCGCTCCGAACGGGGCGGCCCGCCTCGCTTTGGGGGGCCGACCTGGAGGCCGCCCGGTGCCCGGCGGCCCGGAGGTGCTCACGAAACCGCCCGGACCTCGAGCAGTTCCTGAGGATCCTCCGCCGAGGGCACCGGCCTGCCGAAGAGGTAGCCCTGGTAGTAGCGGCAGCCATCCGTGCCCAGCTGGGCCATCTGGGCCGCCGTCTCCACGCCCTCCGCGATCACGCGCAGCCGCGTGGCATGGCACATGGCCAGGATGGCCCGAACGATCGCCGCATCCTTGGGGTGGTCCATGATCCGGCGCACGTAGTTCTGGTCGATCTTCACCTCGCGCACCGGCAGTTCCTGGAGCAGCACGAAGGGCGAGCTGCCCGATCCGAAATCGTCCAGCGAGAACTCGATGCCATGCCCGATCAGGGCGTTCATGCGATGCACGATGGCATGCATGTCCTGGATCACGGTGCGTTCGGTGATCTCCAGCCGAAGTTCCGAGCCGCTGGCACCCGTCCTGGCCAGCGTCTCGAGCACGCGTTCCACGAAATCGGGGCGCGTGAACTCGGGGGGGCTCAGGTTGACCGCGACCCGGAATCCCGGCGGCACGCGGCCGCGCCATCGCACCACCTGCTCGCACGCCAGCTGGAGCGTCCAGCCTCCGAGCGTGTGGATGAATCCGGACTCCTCGGCCACCCGGATGAACTCGCTGGGTGAGATCGACTTGCTGTCAGGATCGGTCCAGCGGAGCAGCGCCTCGGCGCCCACCAGGTGCCCAGTGTCATCGACCTGGGCCTGGTAGTGCACCTTGAGCGCCCCGCTCGCGAACGCGGTCCGCAGCCTGGCCTCCAGCGCCGATCGGGAGTCGACCTGCTCCTGCATGGCGGGCACGAAGAGTCGGACGATGTTCTTGCCATCCTGCTTCGCCTGGTAGAGCGCCACGTCGGCGGCCCTCAGCATGCCGTCGGCACCCAGATCGCCCGAGGTGCTCAGGACCGCGCCGATGCTCACGCTGTGATGCACGGTGCCCACCGAGAGCGTGTAGGGCTGATCCATGGCGTTGAGGATCTTCGCCGCCACGCGCTGGGCCGTCGCCAGGGCCCGCTGCGGGTCCGTCCCCAGTTGCTCGAGCAGCACCACGAACTCGTCGCCACCCAGGCGGGCCACGGTGTCGTAGGGGCGCACCAGCTCACGGAGTCTGGAGGCCAGCGCCTTCAGCAACTGGTCGCCTGCCGCGTGGCCATGGGTGTCGTTGAGCCACTTGAATCGGTCGATGTCCAGCATGAGCAGGGCCGCCACCTGGCCGTTGCGGGGCCTCGCCAGCAGCGACTGCTGAAGACGATCCACCAGCAGCCGGCGGTTGGGGAGTTCGGTCAGGACGTCGTAGAACGCCAGCTGATGGATGTGCTCCTCGTATCGCTTGCGATCGGTCAGGTCGAAGATCGTGCCGGCCATGCGAAGTGGACGGCCATCCTCGGCGCGGAGAATCGTCCCTCGCATCAGCACGGGCAGGCTGGATCCGTCGTCCCTGCAGAGACGGACCTCGATCTCGATGGCGCGATCCGCCCCCACGAACGCCCGCTGCAGCGCCTGCTCGAAACGATCACGGTCCTCCGCATGCACTCGGTCATGCCAGAAGCCCTCGCGAGTGATCGCGGCGGCATCCGGGGTGCCCACCATCTCCATCCATCGTGAGGAGAGGAAGCAGGTGTCCTGCCCCACGTTCCAGTCCCACCAGCCGTCGTTCGTGCCCCGCAGCACCAGCTCCAGCTGTTCCTTGGAGCTCTCCAGCGCGCGACGATCCACGTTGTTGTCGATGTGCGCCGCGCACTTCTCCGCCAGCACCGCCAGCATCTGCAGCGACTCCTCGCTCATGCTCACGGTCATGGCATCCACGCCCACGGTGTTGGCGGCCAGGATGACCGCGGTCGTCTTGCCTTCCCGACCCACGCAGCGGCACGCCAGCACCGTCCGGAGATCAAGCCCGGGCAGGAGGGGTGCACCATCGACGGGAAGCCGGGCGGGCTTGCCGTCGGCGGGCAGCCGAGCGGCCAGTGCGGCGCCAAGGGTGTCCCAGGCAGCCTCCGAGGCATCCGTGCCGAAGATGGCGAAGGCCCTTCGGGCGATGGCATCGATCGGGGGCAGGATCCAGACGGCGCCCACCGCCACGTCGAGCACGTCGACCACCGCCTCGGCGAAGATCTCCACCACCGGCCGACGATCGATGCGATCCAGCAGGTGATTCGAGAGCTGGTTCAGGCGCATCAACTGCGCCACCTGGCGGTCGAGCCGTGCCCGCGTGGTGATCAGTTCCTGCTGGAGCAGGTTGTGGGCGGCCACCGAGGGCGCCGGTTCGGAACCTTGGCGGGCCTCATCCATGGTCAGGGCCGCGACGGTAGAGCGCCGCCAGGGCCGTGGTGTAGTTGTGGTACGCGTTGCGGCCCCCGAGCCGCGCGTATTCGCCGAAACCGTACATGCCGAACCAGGGTGGCACCACGCCATCGCGTGCAAAGGGCTGCTGCATCCGATGCACCAGTTCCTCCTTCATCACGCGGTTGAAGAGCCGCCGACCCCGGGCCAGGCAGTCGGCCTGGAACACGGCCACGGGCCATCGGCCCTGCCGGCGACCGGTCATGGCCTTCATCATCCGGTCCATGTCGTTGAAGATGAGTTCCTCGTCCCGCTGGGTCAGCCACAGTCGGCAGCCCGGCTGGGCGTCGGTGGCGTAGATGATCTCGCCCCGCTCCGTGTGGTGGGTGACCACGCGCAGGATGTGCGGGTTGCCGTACTCGGCGGCCAGGGGTCCGGGCAGGGCTTCCGCCAGCGCCCCGATGGGAATGGTGTCGCCCTCCATCGCCGAGGCTGGCAGTCCGAGCCGATCCAGGAATGCGGGCCAGGCGGGCTTGCCATCGAGCTCGATGATGCGGTTGCCCTGCGCCGCGGTGATCGTCATGGGGTCCCCCGAGGCCACGAAGCCGTGCGTGGCCTGCGTCTCGACCTCGAGCGTTGGATCCCAGATGCCCACGGCGAAGGCCGCATGCTGGTGACGCCGTCCATCGATGGCCTGGAACGTGGCCACGCCCTGCATCTGGTCCGACGAGGTGGCGCCGAAGATGACCACATCGGGGCCCAGCACGGACTCGATGCCCGCGATGAGGGCGTCATTGGCGATGTCGATCCCGGAGGCCAGCAGGTACATCATGCGGACGGGGTGCGGCGACTTCTGCAGCTGCTTGGCCAGTTCGGCGCCCTTCTCGAACGAGGTGTGCCCGAAGAGCCCATCGACCTGGGCCACCGTGAAGCCCTCGCCCCGAATGGTCATGATCGCGATGTCGTGGATGGACTCGCCAGGTCCCTCCCGGCCCACCACCCCGGCGCAGGACGCGGCCAGCACCCGGGCGCCGGGACGCTCGGCCTGGGCCACGGCGGACAGCGCCACCAGGTCATGTCCCACGGCGGCATTGATGAGCACGAGGTCGCAGGCGGCCGCGGTGGACCCGCAGGACAACTCCAGAGCCTCGAGCATGGCACGCCGTGGGTTCACGGCACGGATGTTTGCGGAGTGAAATTCGAGCATGGCGATCTCCGAACGTCTGTTTCAGTTCTTGCAATCACAAAATGGAAGAGTCGGAAATCTGGAATTTCAGCCGAATCTACATAATTCAGGATGCGCTGGTCCGGATATAGCGCAAATCCATGTAAAATATGGCTTTAGCGATCATCCTGCAGCCATGTGGATGCCTGGTCCCGGGCGATGATCGTGAGGGTCTGGGTCCGTCCGAATGCTGGCGGGACCCGATCCCCGGGGTGGGTCTGGCGACCCGCGGAGGGTTGGGGCATGCTCGAAATCATGCCGGATCGATGCACCGCCCCTCGTGTCCTGCTCGCCGCCTGCATGCTGATGCAGGCCTGCGCGAGCCCTTCAGTTTCTCCAACCGTGCAGCGGGACTCGGATGGCCGACCGCTTCCTCCAGTCGCCCGGCAGGAGGTGTTCACGATCCGGAGCCCGCACGGGGATCGGGTGGACGAGTACTACTGGCTTCGGGACGATCACCCCGAGCGCAAGCGAGCGGACGTGATGGCGCACCTGCAGGCGGAGCAGGCCTACACCGAGGCCATGCTTGAGCGGCTGAAGCCGCTGCAGGCCTCGCTTCTGAAGGAGATCCGAGGGCGGATCCAGGAGGACGATGGCACCGCCCCGCAGCACGACCGCGGGTGGTGGTCCTGGGTCGCCTACAAGCCGGGTCAGGAGCACCCGGTGTGGATGCGACGCCGAGGTGGCCCGTCCGGTCCCGAGAAGGGTGCCCCGGAGGAGGTCATGCTGGACGGCAACGAACTGGCCGCGGGGCACGGCTACTTCCGCATCAGCGCGACGGCCATGAGTCCGGATGGCCAGCGGCTGGCCTGGACGCAGGACACGCAGGGTCGGCGCGGGCACGAGCTGCTCGTGAAGGATCTCCGCAGCGGGACGATCATCGATCGCGTGCCGGGCGCGCTGGAGTCCGTGGTCTGGGCCAATGATGGCCGGAGCCTGTTCTATCTGCGGCAGGATCCGGTGCTCCTGCAGAGCGGCCCCGTGTGTCGGCACGTGCTGGGCACGCCGGCATCGCAGGATGCGGTGATCTTCGACGAGCCCGACAGGACGCTCTTCACCAGCATCGACCCGTCGGCCTCTCGCGCGTATCTCCTGATCCGCACCGAGGGCTACGACGAGACCGCCCTGCGCACCGTGCCGCTGGACGACCCCGCACAGGCACCCCGCGTGGCGCTCGCCATGGAGAAGGGGGTGCGTCAGTACGCGGATCACCTGGATGGTCGCTGGGTGATCCGCACCAAC
>RFOC01000120.1 GCA_009926815.1 Planctomycetota bacterium | reverse complement strand
GGACTGGAAGAGCGGCAAGCCGCTCGCCGCCAAGGGCATCGAGGTGCGCACCAAGCGACCCTACTTCGATGAACTGACGAGCATCAGCACCGCCCCGGGCAGCCCGCTGGCGCTGATCGAGTTCGACCGCGAGGGGAAGGCCGTGAACTGCACGCTGGTGGAGAGTTCGGGCTTCCCCAACGTGGACCAGCCCATCCTGGACTCGCTCTACGGCTGGCGCGCCACGGGCAAGCAGCTCGAGAAGCTGCAGCCGGGCGAGACCGTGAAGTTCCGGATTCGCCTGCTGCTGAAGTGAGCCTCAGCCCAGCGCCCGCCGCATGCGATCGAGCAGCGTCCGATCGCTCCGGTCGTAGAAGAGCGGCGTGACGGTGATGGCCCCGCCGTAGAGCTGCTCCACGTCGCTGCCCTCGGCCGTGTGCGTGAACTCCATGCCATTGCCCGCGGGCCAGTAGTAGGTGCGGCCATCGGGCGAGGTCCGGCGCTCGTAGCCGTCGATCCCCGCCGCGGTGTTCATGGGCACCACGCGGATGGGCGGCATGGGCGCCGTGGCGGACTCGGTGGGCGGCACGTTGATGTTGATCACGCGGTGGGCGTCCAGCACGCCGGCGGCGAGCACGCGGTCGATGGCGTGACGGGCCATGACCGCGGCGCGGCGGTAGTCGGCCTTCGCGCGGTCCGCCAGCATCAGGCTCACGGCGATGGCCGGCACGCCCAGGAAGGCCGCCTCCATGGCGGCGGACACCGTGCCGGAATAGATCACGTTGATGCCCACGTTGGCGCCGTGGTTCATGCCGCTGATCACCAGGTCGGGCCGCGTGCCCACGCCGTGCCGCTCGGGCCAGATGGCCCGCAACGTGAGCTTCACGCAGTCGGCGGGGGTGCCATCGACCGCCATGCCCTCGCCGCCGAAGGCGAGCGGCGCGGTGCCGGTCATCAGCGCGCGGTGGAAGGTGATGCCGTGGCTCTCGGCGCTCTGGCTGCTGGCCGGCGCCACCACCAGCCGCTCTCCCAGGCCCTCCGTGGCCGCATGCATGGCGGCCAGGCCCGTGGCGAAGATGCCGTCGTCGTTGGTGTGCAGGATGCGCATGGTCAGGTTCCGGTCCTCGGCGCGTGTCCGTATCGGCCTCCGGGCATGGGCGAGAGCACGTACTCGCGCCCGCCCCATCGCACCGGCCGACGGGCCACGAGATCCGCCGCACCCTCGAGGAAGGCGTGGGACACGAGCCACGCCCCCAGGGGATGGAAGACCGCGGCCACCGCCGGCGCCCTGCAGAGGGCATGCAGTCCCATGGTCACGGCCACGAAGGTGATCACGGCGGCCAGGCCCAGCCACTTCGTGACCGCGGCCAGCGGCTCGAGCGAACCGCCGCCCCAGGCCGAGCCCGCGGCCATGGCGGCCACGGCCGCCAGGGGCAGCAGCGCTCCCACCACCAGGCACTCGATGCCCAGTGCCCGAAGGCGAGCCACGTCCCGTTCCGCCGCCTCGATGTAGATGCGCTTCCAGCCCGTGTGGAACTCCGACATGCGCTCGTACATCTCCACGCTCAGGAGATGCTCCGCCGTGCAGAGTCCGCCGCGGCTCCCGTGGCTTCGGACACGGTGCGCGAAGGCGATGTCCTCCAGCAGGTCATCCTTCACCGCCGCGTGCCCGCCGATGCCCTCGTAGACGCTCCGCTCGAACAGCATGAACTGGCCGTTGGCGAAGGCCCGTGGACGCTCGGGATCGTTCACGCGCGGAATGGGATACATGCGCATCAGCATCACGGCCGCCACCGGCTGCACCACGGCCTCGAACCAGTGCCGCACGCGCGGCGAGGCCAGCAGGGACAGCAGGCCCAGGCCGCGTGCCTTCAGGATGGCCACGGTGGCCCGGAGCAGGTCGGGATGGAACTCCACGTCGGCGTCCGTGAACAGCAGCAGGTCACCCGTGGCCGCGGCGGCGCCCACGCGAGCCGCGTTGCACTTGCCGGCCCAGTCGCTGGGGCAGTCGCGATTCTCGATCAGCCGCAGGCGAGCATCGGCGTCCGCGAGGGGCCGCAGCGCCGCCAGCGTGCCATCCGTGCAGCGGTCCAGCACCACGATGACCTCGAGCGAGGGCCAGTGGCTGGCCAGGATGCTCCGCACGGCTCGGGGCGCATGCGCTTCCTCGTTGTGGGCGGGAATCACCACGCTCACCCGGGGTGCGGGATCCGGCACCGGCAGCGAGAGCCCCTGCGGCGCCCGGGGAATCCGGGGCATGTCGCGAAGCACGCGCACCGCCACCAGCAGCCACCAGCCGAAGCATCCTCCGGCGGCGGCCACGAGCGTCCACAGCGCGACGAGTCGCAGGTCCATCCGGCGAGCGTAGCGGAACCTGGGTGGCCGGCGACGTCCATCCTGCACGGCATGCCCGTCTCGCTGACGCGCGCCGCGGGCAAGCCGATGCCGGCCTGCGTCCGGGCCACGATCACCGCGACCATGGCCGCACCCCAGGCGGGCCTCGCTCGGCCTGCCGCGGTCGCATGGCTGGGTCGGGTGGAGATCGTCGATCTCGGTGCCCCATCGCCCCGCGGCTAGCATCGCAGCCCCGTGTACGCCATCCAGCTGGCCAACCGCTACCTCACCAGCCGCATCATTCCCCTGATCGCGGTCGGCGCGGTGGCGCTGTGCGTGGCGCTGGTGGTGATCGTGGTGAGCGTGATGAGCGGCTTCCTGGACATGCTCAAGTCCAGCGGTCGCACGCTGATGGGCGACGTGGTCATCAACTATCCGGTGCGCGGCATGCCCTGGTACGACGAACTGGTCCGTGCCATCGAGGCCGAACCGGCGGCCCAGGCGGCCACGCCACTGGTGGACACGTACGGCTTGCTGCGCATGCCCTACCCGCAGGGCGCCGAGAAGGAGGTGGTCACCGCCAACGTGTGGGGCATCGATCCGGCCTCCTTCGAGCGCGTGACCGACTACTCCAGGACCCTCCACTGGCGCCCGCCCGCCGATCAGGCCGAGGCCGACGCGATGGGCCCGGATGACCCGCGTCGGAAGCTCTCGCCGCGGATCGTGGCGGATGGCCTGGCCCTGCGTCGCGGGGACACGGGCGAACCCGGCCTGGTGATGGGCCTGCACGTCTCCATCGTGAACGAGCGGCAGCGCGACGGCTCCTACCGAAGCCGGTACGGCTGGTTCATGCCCGATCACCGCGTCACGCTGACCCTGGTGCCCATCAGCGCCAAGGGCACCGTGGCCGAGCCGCGCGAGCAGGTGTTCCCCGTGGTGAACGAGTTCCGCAGCGCCGTCTACCAGATCGACAAGAACCGGGTCATGATCCCGCTGGCCGAGGCGCAGCGCATGCTGCGGCTGGACGAGGGCACGCTGCACGACATGGAGGCCCCGCCGAACGCGGATGGATCGCAGCCGGTGCTCGGCCGGAGTCCGGCGCGTGTGCATCGCGTGCTGGTGCGAGCCCGGCCCGGCGTGACCCCCGACCAGCTCCGCGAGGCCGTGGAGACGGCCTACGCCCGTTTCGAGCAGGCGTGCGCCGCCGACCCCTCCAAGCTGGTGAAGCCGCCCCTTCGCGAAATGGTCTCCATCCTGACGTGGGAGCAGCACCTGCGCGACCTGATCGGGCCCGTGGAGAAGGAGCGCGAGATGATGCGCATCCTCTTCAGCATCGTGTACCTGGTCTGCGCCGGCCTCGTGCTGAGCATCTTCTGGGCCATCGTGCAGGAGAAGAGCCGCGACATCGGCATCCTTCGCTCGATCGGCGCGAGCCGCGGCGGCGTGCTCTGGATCTTCCTGCAGTACGGCCTGGTCATCGGCCTGGTGGGCGGCGTGGTCGGCATCGGCCTGGGCTGGCTCGTCATCACCAACATCAACGCCATTCACCAGGCCATCGGCGAGCGCGCCCCGCTCTGGTCCTGGACCGCCTGCTTCGCGGCATCCACGATCGCGCTGCTCATGACGGTCCGTCAGGGCCTGCGAGGCGTGCTGCTGCCCACCCTGCTCTGGCTGGTGGGCGCCATCACCCTGGGTCTGGCGGGGGCCGGACTGATGGCGCATCGCGGCACGCTCATCTGGGACCCGGCGGTCTACTACTTCAGCACCATCCCCGACCGCGTGGACTGGGTCACCGCGGGCATCACCTGGCTGGGCGCCGTGGTGTTCAGCGTGCTCGGCGCCAGCGTGCCCGCGGCCAAGGCGGCCGACATCGATCCGGTGAGGGCCCTTCGCCATGAGTGAGGCCCCGCTGCTCCAGGCCCGCGACCTTCACAAGACCTATCGCATGGGTCGGCTGGACGTGCCGGTGCTGCGCGGCGCGGATTTCACCATGCGCAAGGGCGAATGGGTGGCCATCCTGGGCAGCTCGGGCAGCGGCAAGAGCACGCTCATGCACCTGCTGGGGCTGCTCGATGAGCCGGATCGCGGCCGCGGCGGCGTGTGGTTCGAGGGCCAACCGGTCGCCGGGCTCCGCGGCGGCGCCCGCAACCACTATCGCAACCGGTCGGTGGGCTTCGTCTTCCAGTTCTATCACCTGCTGCCGGAACTGACGGTGCTCGAGAACGCCATGCTGCCCTGCCGGGTGGCGGGCGCCGGACGCGCGGCTGCAGGGCATGTGCGGTCGCTGCTGACCGCCTTCGGGCTCGATCACCGCCTGCACCACCGTCCGCGCGAGCTCAGCGGCGGCGAGCGACAGCGCGTGGCCATCGCCCGGGCGCTGGCCAACGAGCCGCGCGTGCTGCTGGCCGATGAACCCACCGGCAACCTGGACGCCCGAACGGGCGGCGAGATCCTGGACATGATCACCGGCCTGCATCGCCAGGGCCTCTCGATCGCCATGGTCACGCACGACCCGGCCGTGGCGGCGCGGGCCGATCGCGTGGTGCAGCTGGTGGACGGCCGCGTGGCCGATCGCTGACCCCTCTCAGGGATTGCGGCGGTACCAGTCCTCGACGATCGCGGCCAGACCCGCGGCGTCGCACCGGAAGTGCTGCTTCAGCGCCAGTTCCCACGGCATGCCCGTCTTCACGTCCTTCACCCACTCCCCGAACGCGCTGCCCCGCTGGTCGATCATCAGGCAGACCGCCAGATACCCAAGGGCGTAGCCCTCGGCATGGGGCCCCGGCCAGGCGCCGTCCGCTCCGTCGGCCTGGAAGTACGGCAGCGTCGGGTTGCCCGCCCGGATGAATCCAACGCCCTGCGGACGCCGGCCGCGATCCACCGGCGAACTCTCGAAGCTCCGTGCCGCGATGAACTCGGCGTAGCCCTCCTCGGCCCAGATCGGAAGTCTCGCCGGCGTGCCGTAGCGATGCATGATGCCGTGGGTCGCCTCGTGCACCAGGGTGGCCATGAACTGGTCGTCATCCGCGCTGCGCCACGCGTTCACGATCACCTTGGGACCGATCATGTGACAGAGGCCAATGCAGCCCGGAGGCACCATCTGATTGAACGCGGCCATCTCGATGGCCTTGAACCGGCTCTCCTCGCCCGAGATCACGCAGACGCCCTTGCCGTGGAACAGGTTCAGCCCCTTGGGAAGGTTGAACATCTCGGCCACCTTCAGGTACATGCGGTCCATGCGCTTCCCCAGTTCGGCGGTCTCGCCCCGGTTCAGGTCGCTGTAGATCATCCAGTACTCGGTCTCCAGCGGGGTCCATCGGGCGTTCACCGAACGCAGGGCACCCTCGGTGAAGGCCTTCATCTCCTCCAGATCGTCCGCCCGCTGGGCATCGGTGGCGATGGGCCACAACGGCACCGCCGAATCCTTGCCTCCACCGGGAAGCACGGCCCGGAGCCTGCGCTCGGCCGCCACCCGGCGCAGCTCCTCCGCCTCGGCGCGGGCCTTGTCGACGGCGGGCTGCAGCGAGCCATCCCGGCGCACCGCCTGCCGAAGCACCGAGTCGCCCATGCGCTCGCCGTCCGCCGTCGTGAGAAGCGCCCGACCCAGCAGCAGCTGCTGCTTCGCGTCGCGATCATCGATCACCTTGCGAAGCGTGCGGTTCACGTCCGCGGCGGACATGTCCGCCCAAAGCGTGCGGCCGGAACTTCCCTCGAAGCCGTCGGCGTCCCAGGACCGGATCGTCTCGGAGACCGTGCGACCGTCCGCCATCTTGACCCGGATCGAAAGCGGCGTCTCCAGCGTGCCTTGCGCCGCCGCCCCCGCCGTGACGAGCCCGGCCAGGCCAAGGACAGCAAGCCAAAATCCGCGAGGGAAGATCACGAATTCAGCCTATCCGGCTACCATCCCTCAAGGAAGGGCCGGATCAGGTCGATCCCGTCCACCGCAGGAGGTCATTTTCCGATGTTCGAACGTCTCACCGATCGCGCCCGCAAGGTCATGGCCCTGGCCAACCAGGAGGCCCAGCGCTTCAACC
>RFOC01000119.1 GCA_009926815.1 Planctomycetota bacterium | reverse complement strand
CGGACATGGTGGACCGCCCCGGCCTGGGCGACCGGTTCGACCGGGCCGCGGAGGCCTGCGCGTCCATGGAGGGCGTGGCCCAGGGATCCCGCGCACTGGCGACCAAGCTGGAAGCGGGCCGTCTGGAGCTGGCTCGCGATCCGGCCCGGCTCAAGCAGGCGGTGGCTGGGCTGACCGGCACGCTGCGTCAGCAGTCGATCGCCATGCGTCGACTGGAGGCCGCCGGCGCGTTCGCGGTGCCGCCGCTGCTTCGCGCCATGGTGGATGGAACCGATCCCCGTCTGGAGCTCATGGCGGAGCGGACCATCCTGCAGATCGGCCGCTCCGCGGTGGTTCCGCTGTGCGATGCGCTGCCGTCGCTGCCGCCCGCCCGTCAGGTGACGGTGTGCCGCATGCTGGGTTCCATCGGCAATCGTCTCGCGGCGCCGTGGCTTGCCTCGCTCGCCGCCGCCGCAGGCACCACGCCCGATGTCCGCCAGGCGGCGAGCCAGGCGCTGACCCAGGTCGGTGCGGCGTCGGGCGATCCGGCTCCGCTGTGGACCGCGCTCTCCCGCGAGTATCTCGTCGGTGGCGATGGACTGCTGCCCTATCCCTCGGAGTCGCGGCAGGCCATGTGGAGCTACGACTCGGACCACGGCCTGATGCCCTCCGTGACCAGCTCCGACGCCTACCTCGACCGGATGGCGCAGCGGTGCGCGGTGGAGGCCATGAAGCTGGACGCGCAGAACAGCGTGGCGCTGAGCGTGTTCCTGGCCGCGGGTCTCCGCCTGGCCGGTGACGATCCGGCTCACGCCGACGCCGGCACGCTCTCGCCCGCGGCGCTGGTCATGGCGGCCGGTCCCGGCGTGGCGCAGCAGGTGCTGACGCTGGCTCAGGAGATCCGTGACCCCGGGCTGCAGGTCTCCGCGATCCGCGTGCTGGGCAGCACCGCGGGAGCCTCCGCCCTGGCGATGGCCGATGGTGGTCCGCTGGCGGTGGCGCTGGACAGCACGAATCGCCTCGTGCGGATCGAGGCCGCCCTCACCTGGGCAGCGGCCATGCCGACGACCAGCTTCCGCCGCGCCGACAGCGTGGTGCCGGTGCTCGCCTCGGCGCTTCGGCTGGGTGGCCGGCCCTCGGCCGCGGTGCTGGCCGAGCAGGACGAGGATCGCCGCGTGTTCGAGGCCTGGCTGACGCAGGCCGGCTACGAGGTGCTGGCGGGTGACTCGGCGGTGACCACGCTGCGGACCTCGCTGGCGGGCCGCGGCACGCCGGACGTGGTGGTGATCGCCGGTGCCGCCTCCACCCTGAACAACCAGAGCCGTGCCATGCGGGCCGACGCGCTCACCAGCGGATCGCTGCTGCTGCTGGCGGTGAGCGACACCGATCGTCCGCAGATCGATCGAAGCCTTCGCGACGACCGCTCGGTCAACCTCTGGACGCGCGGCGGCGAGCCCTCCACCTTCACCGGCGCCCTTGCCGTGCTCGCCCAGCGGGCCGGCGGTGGCGAGATGGGTGGCGAGCGATCCGAGCAGCTGGCCATGCAGGCCGCGGCGGCGCTGACCCGCATCGGCCAGTCGGGCGGTGGCGTGTTCCGCATGGCGGACGGCGAGATCGACCTTGCCTCGGCCCTCAAGAGCCAGAGCGGAGCCCTTCGCACGGCCGTGGCCGAGGTGCTGTCGTGGGTGCCCACGCCCTCGGCGCAGCGCACGCTGCTGTCGGCGGGGAGCAGGCGATCCTGCTCCAGGCTGCGGCGGCCAGCGCTCGCCGCTTCGGCGATCGGGCCGATCCGGGCCAGGTGGAGCGGTTGCGGTCGCTCATGACCGGCGCGCCGGGTCCGGCCGCGGACGCGGCGGCCCAGTGCTACGGTGCGCTGAACCTGGGCCCCCAGGAATCGATCAAGCTGATCGTGAAGTGACGCCCTCGGGGCGCAGAGCCACCTACGGGATTTGAACCCGTGACCTGAGCTTTACGAAAGCTCCGCTCTACCGCTGAGCTAAGGTGGCATGCGCCGGCGTCGGTCCGCGGCGCGGGGAAGGAGTGTAGCGGCTGGAGGTGCCGCGTGGACCGGGTCGCGGACATGACCGCCTTACACTGCGGGCATGCAGGCGGCCCCTTCGTCCCCGTGCGTGGCGGATCTGCCCGAGCAGGGCGTGTGCGTGCCCGTGACGCCGCTGGTGCCCGTTCGGCTGGGGCCGGACGAGCCCACGCTCTGGTGCAAGGCGGAATACATGCACCCGTCGGGAAGCACCAAGGACCGCATCGCGGCCCACATCCTCTGCAAGGCGTGGCGGGAGGGGCGGCTCCGGCCGGGCGGCTGGGTGGCCGAGGCGAGCAGCGGCTCGACGAGCATCGCCATGGCCATGGTGTGCGCACGGCTGGGGCTTCGCTTCGCGGCCTTCATGCCCGAGGGCGTGAGCCAGGAGCGGGCGTGGATGATCCGCGGCCACGGCGGTCAGGTGAACCTGACGCCCAGGGGCGAGGGCATCGTCGGCGCGCTCCGGGCGTGTCGCGACTGGGCCAGGACGCACGAGGCCTTCGAGCCACGCCAGTTCGAGAATCCCGAGAATGCCCAGGCGCATCGGCTGGGCACCATGCGCGAGGCGCTTCGGCAGGTGCCTGGTGGTCGATTCGACGCCTACGTGAGCGGCGTGGGGACCGGCGGCACGCTGGTCGGCATGCGCCTGGGGCTGATGGATGCGGGCGTGAGGGCTCGCCCCTTCGCCGCGCGGCCGGTGGCGGGCAGCGGCGGCGCGTGCGGTGACTGCTTCGCCGCGGTGGAGCAGTGCAGCTTCTCGGCCAGGATCCCCGGCGTGCTGGACGGGATGAGCCACCTCTACCGGCCCGAGGACTTCGAGTCGCTCCAGGTGATCGAGGTGTCGGACGAGGAGGCCCTGCGGACCACCCGGCGGTTGATCCAGGCGGGTCATCCCGTGGGGCCCAGCAGCGGGCTGAACGTGGCGGCGGCGCTGCAGGCGGCACGGAGCCTGCCGGCTGGATCGCTGGTGCTCACCGTGCTCTGTGACCGCATGGAGCGTTACTTCAGCACCGAGCTGTTCACCCGTTGGGCGCCGGTGGCCGGTTAGACTGCGGGAATGCACGGTCCTCAGGGTCATTCCAACGCGCCGCGGCGTGCCCCCATGGGCGCGCGTCACGGCTTCCGCCTGTTCATGCTCAACGCGGTGCTCTACGGTGCCTGCGCGGCCTTCGCGGGGCTGATCGTGGGAGATGCGCTGCCCACCGAGGCGCAGGGTCGCGTGATCCTGGCCTTCGCGGTGGTGCCGCTGGTGATCGCCATCATCAGCACGGTCGCCCACATGAAGGCGCATCGCTGGACGAGCGTGGACGACATGGCCGAGCGTTTCGCGCACCCGCACCAGAACCCGCCGCGCGGCGGCGCCTGAGACGGCATGCCGATTCCGCGTCGAGGATTGCTGGCTGCCGCGGGGCTGCTGCTGGCATCGGGCGCCACGGGGCAGGTCATTCCCGCGCGGCCCAGCGGCGACGAAGCCGCCGAACGCAAGCGCCGGCAGGCGGCCCCCAACCCGATGGCGGTCACGCAGGCCTCGTTCCGTGGCCTGTTCCGGCAGGGCATGAAGGTGGACGACTTCGCCGCGTTCCTGCGCGAGAAGGTGGGCGTGCCGCGCGTGTCCTGGACGGCGTCGCTGCTGGAAGGGGTGCAGGGGGAGTCCCTCCGCTCGCTTCGTGCGCGCAACGAGGCCGCCGGCATCCGGAGCGTGCTGCTGGATCCCGAGGTGGGTCCGGGACTTTCCTCCTCGGATGCGGCCGCTCGCGGCGCGGCCATCGAGCGTCTCAAGCCTTGGCTGGATCGGGCCGTGGGGCTGGGCTGCGTCGGCGTCTCCATCGACCTGCGCGGCGAGGGCACCTATGACGACCAGTATCCGAGGGCGATCGAGGGCCTGCAGGCGGTGATGCCGGTGCTGAAGGCGGCCGGCCAGCAGGGGGTCATCCAGTCGCTCGGCGGCATGACCAGTCAGGGCAACTTCGTGGCGGCGCTGCTGAACAAGATCGGCGATGCCACCATCCGGGCCGAGCCCACCTTCAACAGCTGGCACGTGTCGCCCAACGAGGACTTCGCGCGACTGACGGGGCTGAAGCTGCTGGCACCCATGGCCGCGTGCGTGCTGGCGGACTACACGAAGTTCGACGAGAAGGGCGAGTCCGTCCACTTCCCCACGCCCTACTGCATGCGGGCGGTGCGGGCCACGGACTTCCGCGGGCCCGTCGTGATCCATTTCAACGGCCAGGGCGACGAGCTCCAGGGTGTGCTCAAGGCCAAGGCCCTCCTCATGAGGAACCAGGTGCAGCCATGAGTCCAGGCAAGTCGGGCGTCTTTCCCGCCGTCAGCGACCGTCCGCTCTCGGGGCTGCGCCGCAGCCGCGCCGTGCTGGTCACGGGCGCCGGCGGCGAGATGGGCCACGCCCTGATCCAGGCCCTGTCCGCGAGGGAGGGCACCAGCGTGGTGGCCATGGACATCCGGGAACTGGAGCCGGGCGTGCGGGCGCACTGCGAGAACGCGTTCGTGGGGGATGTCTGCGACGCCCAGCTGCTCGAGCGGCTGCTGGCCATGTACGAGGTGGATGAGGTGTTCCACCTGGCGGCGCTGCTGAGCACGCGCGGGGAGTTCGCGCCGGAGACCGCGCACCAGGTGAACGTGGTCGGCACGCTGAACCTGCTGAAGCTGGCCGCGGAGCAGGCCCGCAGCCATGGGCGGCGCGTGAAGTTCGTCTTTCCCAGCTCGATCGCGGCCTACGGCATCCCGGATCTGGAGACCAAGCGGCGCTCCGGCGCGGTGAAGGAGGACCAGTTCCTTGAACCGCACACCATGTACGGCGTGAACAAGCTGGCGGGCGAGCACCTGGGGCGCTACTACGAGGGCCACTACCGCAAGCTGGCCAAGGACCGCATGGACCGGCCGATCGACTTCCGCAGCATCCGCTTCCCGGGCATCATCAGCGCGGACACGCTGCCCAGCGGCGGCACCAGCGACTACGGCCCGGAGATGATCCACGCCGCGGCGCAGGGCAGGCCCTACGCATGCTTCGTGCGGCGCGACACCCGCATCCCGTTCATGACCATGCCGGACGCCGTGGAGGCGCTGCTGAAGCTGGCCGCCGCACCCAAGGACCTGCTCACGCGGTGCGTGTACAACGTGGCGGGCTTCGCGCCCAGCGCGGGTGACTTCGAGCGGCTGGTGCTGGAGCGATTCCCCGGCGCGAAGATCGGCTTCGAGCCCGATCAGGGTCGGCAGGCGATCGTGGACAGCTGGCCCGAGGACGTGAACGACGGCGCCGCACGCGGCGACTGGGGCTGGAGCCCGCGTCACGATCTCGAGACGGCCTTCGATCAGTACCTCATGCCCCGGATCGCGGCGCGTTACCGCTGAGCGAGCGGAACGGGCGGGGCCGCACCCGGATCCACGTGGCCAGCACCAGCAGGCCGAAGAGGGCGTACGCCACCATGAAGACCCAGGACGGCGCCTGGTAGAAGAGGATCCGTCGCAGCCAGTGCGCCATGAAGGTGCCGGTGTAGGTGGGATCGCCGGCCTGCTGGCGCAGGTGCATCTCCAGCGTGGTGAGGGGACAGACCATGCCGAGCCAGGATTGCACCACCACCAGCCCGATGCCCGCCAGGTGCGCCGCGCGGAACCACGGATTCCGGACCCACCGCCAGCCTCGCGTTCCGCCCACGGCGATCAGCAGCAGGCCGATGACCACGAAGGCCACGAAGCCCACGTGCGTCAGGAGCACCAGATCCGCCAGGGCTCGATAGCCGGAAGGGTCCATGATGTTCGGGCGCCAAGGCTAGCCGCGTCCCGAGCCATGTCCGCGGTCGCAAGCCGAGCCCCGGAGGGCAGAAGCGCACCGCGGCGCTCGCGGCGGTGCGGGGAGCGGGAATTTCCCGGATTCGCGTGTCCCGCCAGAGGCTCGGCGATCTTCGTCCTGGTCGGTCCCCGCGTCCGTGCGGGATCCGTAGGCTTCCGCGCATGGCCGAGGGTCGAAGTCCCATGCATGACGCGTTTCCCACCACGCAGCGCACCTGGATCGTGGAGACGCTCCGAGTGGCGTTGGCAAGTCGGGACCCCGAGGTCCGCGAGCGTTCGCTGGCGGAACTTCGCGCGCATGTCATGCGGACCTACTTCGAGCCGCTTCGCATCTACGTGAAGGGCAGCAGCTTCCGCGTGATGGGCGAGAGCGCCGACCTGGTGAACGGATTCTTCGCCAGCCGGCTGTCCCGCGACGACTACCTGGCCCGATGGGTGGAGAGCGCCCTGCCGCTGCGGCGATGGCTGGCCAATGGCCTGGTCATGCACCTGCGCGAGCGATCGCGCGAGGGACGCATCGGCGGCCGGCCGCTGG
>RFOC01000118.1 GCA_009926815.1 Planctomycetota bacterium | reverse complement strand
GGCGGCGGCTGCGGTCATGGAAGTCTCCTGAAGGGTGTGGAAAGCGCGGATGCTAGCATCGCGTTTCGATGACTTTCGCCGATCGGATCCGCCCTCTCGCGATCACCACCAGCCTCCTGTCCGCGGCCTGCGGCACCGTGAATCAGGGGCCTGCCGACGCGAAGCGGCCGGTGGGAGCCGATGTCCGCCAGGTGGCCGAATGGCTCGCCGGGAACTACTCCAGCGGTGCCCAGTCCGCGAAGGATCCGCAGTTCCGCAACGTGGTGCTGCACATCGCTCCCATGTGGACCGATCAGCCCGATGCCCGCTGGTTCTATGTCGAGCAGGCCATGGCCAACGCACCGGACAAGCCCTATCGCCAACGCGTCTACCGGCTCACGGACACTGGCGACGGCGTGGAAAGCATGATCTACGACCTGCCTGGCGATCCGCTGACCTACGCCGGAGCCTGGAGGGCCCAGAAGCCGCTCGACCAGCTGCTGCCCTCCATGCTGGTGCCCAAGGCGGGCTGTGCGGTCCGCCTCGCCCGAACCGATGGCCTGACGTGGACCGGTGGCACGGAGGGCACGGGCTGCCCCAGCTCCCGCGAGGGGGCCGCATACACCACCAGCGAAGTCACGCTCACGCCCAACGAGCTTCGCTCCTGGGACCGCGGGTTCGATTCGACAGGCAAGCAGGTCTGGGGTTCCACGGCTGGCCCGTACATCTTCGTGAAGGAGATCGCCAAGTGACGCCTGAAGCACATCCCGGCGCCCGTCTTCGTGCCGCCATGAAGAAGGGCGTGGTGCACGCTCCCGGCGCGTTCAACGCCCTGGTGGCCCGGGCCGTGCGACAGGCTGGCTTCGAGGCGGTCTATGTGTCCGGCGGAGCCACCGCCAATGTCTCGGGCTTCCCCGACATCGGCCTGCTGACCATGACCGAGGTGTGTCGCACCATCCGGGAAATCGCGGACGCCAGCGACCTGCCCGTGATCGCCGATGCCGACACGGGCTACGGCGAGGTGGAGAGCTGTGCTCGCACGGTCATCGCCTACGAGCGAGCGGGTGCGGCCGCGCTGCATCTGGAGGACCAGGTCTTCCCCAAGCGATGCGGACACCTGGATGGCAAGGACCTGATCCCCTGCGCGGACATGTGCGAGAAGGTGGCCGCCATGGCCGCCGCCCGCCTGAACCGCGACTTCGTGATCATTGCCCGGACCGACGCCCGCCACGTGACCGGCATGACGGACGCCATGGACCGGGCCAACGCCTACCGAGCGGCCGGCGCCGACGTGATCTTCCCCGAGGGACTGCAGAGCGAGGCGGAATTCGCCGAATTCGCCAAGGGCAGCCCCGGGCCCCTGCTGGCCAACATGACGGAGTTCGGGAAGACCCCGGACATCCCGGTGGGCCGCTTCGGTGAACTTGGCTATTCCATCGTCATCCACCCCCTGACGGTGATGCTGGTGGCCATGGGGAGCGTGACCGCCGCACTGGATCGGCTGAAGCGGGATGGCTCCGCCGCCTCGCTGCTGCCCCAGATGCAGACCCGGCAGCAGCTCTACGACCTGCTGGGCTACAAGCCGGGCCGGGCCTGGGCCTTCCCCAGGGGCTGAGTGGCGTTTTTGGGCCAAAACAGGCCCCGCGGGCCTTCTGGTCTTCCGCAAATCCGATGGAAAATGCCTGAGCGACCTTGCAACATCCGTCCGGACATATGCGAATATGGTGGTGTCGCGGCGGCGAACGGGAACTCCCGCTGCGACTGATCACGGACGGAAGCAAAGGAGCTGAAGTTACGGTCTTCTGAGGTGAGGAAAAGGGACCTCGACTCAGACGAGAGATTGCGAGGGAAAGGGAACCTCTCACAAGCTCTTCCGGCGAAAGCTGGTTAGTCGCTCCGAACGTGAAGGAAGGTTGAGGGAAAGGGAGGCCAGCCGCAATCCGAAAAGGGTGCGGCTGGTTTCTTTTTGGGCCCGGATCACCACCGGCCGCCTGCTACCCTCGCCGGCCCAAAGGCCGAAACCCAATGAGACGGATTGCCCTGCTGTCGGTCGTTTCCTTCGCCCTGCTCGCCCAGGCCGCGCCGCCCTCCGGAACGGAGGCGCCGCCGGCCCCAGCCGAGCCCTCGGGCTCCCCGCAGATCATGGATGGCAGGACAGCGGCCAGTCTGGGCCTGAAGCATGTGTGGCAGGTGGGCCTGCCTCGAGATGAGCGATCCTCATGGGGCGGTCTCTCCATGAGCCACGGTGCCGCCACCGAAGGGACCGCTCCGTTGGGTGAAGTGGTGGTGTGGGACCAGTCCGGCGTGCTGCTGTGCGTGGATGGCGTCTCGGGCAAGTTGCGCTGGCAGAACCAGCCCACCTCCACGCCGCAGCGATACGAGTCCGTGACGCGGAGCATGATCGAGGGTCGTGACCTGCTGCTTGCCCTGGGTGATCACCGCCTGGTGGCCTTCGACCGGAGCACCGGCGAGGTGATGGGCGTCTCGGCCTACCGGCACAATCCCTCCACGGGCGCGGTGGGCATGGGCAACATGCTGGCCTTTGGAGCCAAGGGTCGAAACATCTCGCTGGTCCGCGTGTTCGAGGAGGACGTGCCGCGCCAGGCTCCCGAGCGAATGGCGCCGGGACGCATCCAGGGATTGCCCAAGACCGAGATGGCCCGACGCGAGATCATCTGCCACGAGATCCGGAGCATTGGCCTGAAGGGCAAGCCGGCTGCCGCTCCGCTTTCCCTGGGACACGGCCTGGTCCTCCAGACCTCCGAGGACGGAGAGATCTGCGTGCTCAATCCCGCCAGCGGCGTGAAGTCCTGGCGGATGGAACTGCCCGGGCGGATCAGCACCACCGGTGCCGTGACCGGCAGTTCCGTGATCGTGGGCTCCGATGATCAGTACCTGCGATGCCTGGACCTGGCCACCGGCAAGGTCCTCTGGAAGTGGTTCGCCCTGTCGCCGCTGCAACGGCCCATCCTCGCCTCGGAGGAGCTGGTGCTGACGCAGGTGCCGGGCACCGGGCTGGTGGCCCTGCGTTCGCGACCGGCGGGACAGGAGCGGCAGAGCCATCTGGATGGCGAGGTGATCTGGAAGAACGACACCGTGACCGGCGATCCCATCATGCGGGTCCGCGGTGGCGTGCTGGTGTGGGATGGTTCCGCCCGCTCGCTCTCGCTGGTGGATGCGGCCAACGGCAAGGTGCGCGAATCGGTCCATCTGCCCGACGTCCGAACGGTGACCGCTTCGGCGCCCACCGATGGAGACCTCATCCTGCTGCAGGCGGATGGTCGCATGCAGCGATGCTCGCCGCTGGATCCCATGCCCGTGGCACCGCCGAAGTCCGAGGCCAAGGCGACCTCCCCCGCAGCGGAGACGCCTGCCGAAGCCTCCGAGGACACCGGCGAGGCTGCCGCGGAGGCGGCACCGGCCTCGAGCGAGCCCGGTCGCTGAGCGCTCCATGAGCCAGCCCAAGCGTCGGGCACTGCTTTCCGTCAGCGACAAGCGGGACCTGGTCCCCTTCGCCCGGAGCCTGGTTGCGCTGGGCCATGAACTGGTCTCCACCGGCGGCACCGCCCAGGCACTGGCCGAGGCCGGCCTGCCCGTGACGCCCATCGATCAGGTCACGGGTTTCCCCGAAATGCTGGATGGCCGCGTGAAGACCCTGCACCCCCGAGTGCACGGAGGGCTGTTGGGGCGCCCCGATCTTCCGGCCCACGCGCAGGCCATGCAGGCGCACGGCATCCAGCCCATCGACCTGCTGTGCGTGAACCTGTATCCGTTCGCCGCCACGGTGGCGCGGCCGGGCGTTGGCTTCGATGAGTGCATCGAGCAGATCGACATCGGTGGACCCGCCATGATCCGAAGCGCCGCCAAGAACCACGCCTTCGTGACCGTGGTGACGGACCCGGCGCAGTACGACCGCGTGGTGGAGGCGCTGCGGCGCGGCGAGGGCAGGACCGATGCCGCCCTGCGTCGAGATCTGGCCGCCGAGGCCTTTGCGCACACGGCGCGCTACGACGCCGCCATCGCGGCCTGGATGGAGGGTCCCGGCGAGCTCTTCCCGAGCACCCTGGATCTGCGGTTCACGAGGGTCAGCAGCCTTCGATACGGCGAGAATCCGCATCAGCGCGCCGCCGTGTACCGCGAGGCCGGCTCGCGCGATCCCGGCGTGGTGGATGCCCGCGTGGTTGAGGGCAAGCCGCTCTCGTACAACAACATCCTGGATGCCGGCGCCGCCCTGGAGCTGGCCAGTGACCTTCGGGAACTGACCGGCGCGGGCGCCGCAGCCTGCGTGATCAAGCACACCAACCCCTGCGGCGCCGCCCTGGCCGCCGACCCGGCCGAGGCCTTCGACCTGGCGTACGCCGGGGACCCCCTGGCGGCCTACGGGGGCATCGTGGCCATCGCCGGTGGCGTGGATGCAGGCATGGCCCGTCGCATCGCGGGGCCGGAAAGGTTCCTGGAGGTGGTGGTGGCCGACGCCTTCGATGACGAGGCGGTGCGCGTGCTGGCCGAGCGCTGGAGGAATGTCCGGCTGATCGCGGCCGGCAGTCCAGGCGCCCGGACCGTGGCGCAGCGACTGCTGCGCAGCGTGCCTGGCGGACTGCTGGTGCAGGAGGCGGACGCCGCACCGGTGGACGGTGCCTCGCTGCGGCATGCGGCGGGACCGGTACCCACCCAGGCCATGCGAAGCGATGCGGCATTCCTGTCGGTGGTGAGCAAGCACCTCAAGAGCAATGCGGTCTGCATCGGCGGCGGCGGCAGCCTGTGGGGCGCTGGCGCGGGACAGATGGACCGCGTGGCCGCGTGCCGTCACGCGGTGGACAAGGCGAGCAACCGACTGAAGGCCGCGGGCAAGATCGTGCCGGTGGCATCGAGTGACGCGTTCTTCCCCTTCGATGATGGACCGCGCACGCTCATCGAGGCGGGCGTGGGCTGCATCGTGCACCCAGGCGGCAGCAAGCGTGACGCCGACACCGAGGCCCTCTGCCGGGAGCGCGGCGTGACGCTGCTGATCAGCGGCATGCGGCACTTCCGGCACTGAGCGCCGGCGGCCGCCGGCGGATCACTTGTTGGGATCGGCCGGCGCCTTCAGCCCAGGCTGTCGTGCACCACCGGACGCGGCACCGGCGGACTTGCCCTTGGAGGCACGCTCCGGGAGCGGATACTGGCTCACGGCCTCGGCCTTCAGGAACACGTAGTACATGGTGCCCTCGGCCAGCTGGCCACCTGCCAGCGTCTCCGCCTGCGGACCCACGCCCATGTAGATGTCGGCGCGGCCGGGCGCGCGGATGGCGCCACCCGTGTCCTGGTCCATCATGAACTTCAGGAAGCGCTGGGGCCTGTCACCCACGCCGATGCTCTTGGTGTCCACCAGCACCACGCCACCCTGGGGGTAGACCTTCTTGTCCGTGGCCAGCGTGGTCCGATCGGTCACGCGGAAACCCAGTGAGCCGCTGGGCCAGTTGTCGCCGGGGTACTCGGTGAAGAAGACGTAACTCTCGTTCTTCCAGATGAGTTCCTGCACCTTGGCCGGCTCGCGGGCGTACAGGGCCACGATGGCGCTGAGCGAGAGCTTGTCCTTCTCGATCAGGCCGGCCTCCACGCAGGCGGTGCCCAGGCCGTAGTAGGGTCGATCCGTCTTGCCCGCGTAGCCCACGTAGTAGGGCTTGCCGTCGGGCAGCAGGATCTTCGCGCTGCCGTTGACCTGAGCGATGTAGACATCCAGCGGGCTGGAGAGCCACACCAGCTCGGTGCCGGCCAGGGCCTGCGAGGCCTCCAGCTCCTTGCGGGCCGGCCACGACTGCACGGCACCGTTGGCCGTGCGACGGCCGCGCGGCTCGCCCGAGGATGGATCGGTCACCAGGTCGGCGGGGCGCTTGTACAGCGGATACTTGAACGCATCGCTGCGCGTGAGGCTGCCCTTGAATTCGGGGCTGTAGTAGCCGGTGAAGAGCACGGTGCCCTCGCCGTTCCAGCCGACGGTCTTCCACACCTCGAAGTTCTGTCGAAGCCCCGCCAGGAACGAGGCCTCGTCCTTGCTGTCCTTGAGCAGCTGGCGGAAGGCCACGGTGCTGGCCGCGGCCTGCTCCCAGGTGCAGACATGCATGAAGGGGAACTTGGTCTTGCTGCTTGGCGCACCGAACCAGTTGATGCTTCGATCCAGGGCCGTGTTGAGTGCCGGATCGCGCACGCGCCATGCGGCGCCCAGGTCCGGCCACTCGGAGACGTCCAGCTTGCGAAGCGCGCATTCGCCGGGACCCAGTTGGCGCGTGTAGTCGGGCTTGGTTTCCGGAGGCGGAGACTGGCAACCGGCCAGGGTGGCCAGAAGGGCGAACGGGACCACCGACGACCAGGCCGCACGGGCCAGAGGGCTGCATCCTTGCATGCCGGGAAAATAGCGATCTTCGCCGAGTCGGGCCCCCGGTCGGCTACCATGCCCCCCATGGCCCC
>RFOC01000117.1 GCA_009926815.1 Planctomycetota bacterium | reverse complement strand
TCAGCTCGCCCGCGGCATCCACGGGAAGCGCACAGCCCGTCGCGCTGGGCGCCACCGCGAGCGCGGACGCCAGCAGCGGCGCCGGCATGGCCAGGGTGCAGAGCCCGCAGCCGCTGCGAAGGGCCGCGCGTGCCGAGAGCGCCGGACCACCGAGCATGACTGGATTGGCCGCATGTCCACCCACCACCAGCACGCTGCCGAAGGTGCCCTTGTGGCCCTGCGGATCGCGTGGCGGCAGCGTGGGGCGATCACTCACGGCCGCCCTCGTCGATCTCGATGCGAAGATTGCCCAGAGCGCCCACCAGCGCGGTCCACGAGGCGTCCGCCGCCGGATCGGCCAGCGCCGTGGCCGCCAGCGCCACGTGGCCCGGGTGGAAGCCGGGCCCGCCCGGAGGAAGCGTGGCGTCCAGGTCGATCCAGCGACCCTCGACCAGCGCCTGGGTCCAGAGGTGCCATCCGAAGACGTCCCGCTCCCCGGCGAACTGGTCGCACCAGACCAGGCCGGCCACCACGCGCGAGGGGATCCCCTGCGCTCGAAGCAGCGCCGCAAGCAGCACGGCGTGCTCGGTGCAGTCGCCACTGCGCGACCGCGCGGCCTCGCTGGCGCTGGCGAGCGCGCTCGCCAGATTCTTCCGCTCCAGATGCGTCCACGTGGCCGAGCGAAGCCGCTCCAGTCGCGCCCGTTGATCCGCGGGCGCGTCCGCCAGGGCCGCGGTGGCGATGGCCACGATCACGGGGTCCTTGCCATCGATCATGGGCGAGGCCACCAGGAACTCCTCCGCCGGCTCGCCGGGCGTGGCTGGGGCGTCCAGATCCACGGTCACGGCGTGCACGCCGCCCGTGCTCCTCACCCGCTGGAAACCCACCGAGGGTGGCGGATCCAGCGTGCCCTCGCGAGCCGACAGCCGAAGCCGCACGCGCCGCAGCGAGCCCGGATCTCGGAGCGGCCGATCGGGCCTGGCGAAGCTGGCCACCATGACCTCGGGTGGCGCGCCGGCCTTCTCCAGCCAGCCGCGGGCCGCGCTCTCGGTGCTGCGGAGGCTCTCGATCTGTCCCAGTCCGGTGGGCGAGACGCTCCGCAGCAGTTCCCCGGCACCGTCGCGCCACTCGAGGGTTCCCTTGGGCACCAGCGAACCCTCGAGCGCCCATCGCCGAGCCCGACGCGGCCCCTCGGGAAGCCTGATCTCGTCCTCCTCGGCTCGGACGCACTTCACCCGCTGCGGCTGCGGTCCCTGCGTGGGTTCGAAGACCCACTGCTCCACCTCGGTGGCGCCAGAGGCCCGCAGTCGCTCCGCCTGCACGTCCGAGGCGTGCGGTCCCATGGCGTCGGCGGGTGGCAGCGGCAGTCGCCGCTCCGAGAGCCGCGCGCCGTCCATGGTGCGCTCCAGCACCCCTTCGGGCAGGTACCGCCACGTCACGCGAACCGCCTGGCCGCTGCCCGACTGCGTCCGACCGCCATGGATCGGCTTGCCCTCGGGTCCCTCCACGATCCAGCCGGTGGTCGACATGTCCAGCAGCGCAGCGCCACGACCCAGCCGGAGCCGGGTCTCGGTCTCGGTGCGCCAGCCCTCGGGCACGCGGGTCTCCAGCGATCGCGTCCAGCCGGCGGGCCGGCCGCCCACGCGCACCTCGAACCACCGCTCGGTGCGATCGGCCTCGCCGGCGGCGGCCAGCAGCAGCGCCACCGCCACCAGCACCACCCACGAGAGGATGCGGCTGCCCGGCATTCGCGAGCCTGGCACGATCAGCTCCTCTTGAGCAGGGGGAACAGGATCACGTCGCGGATGCTCGGCGAATCGGTGAGCAGCATGACCAGGCGGTCGATGCCGATGCCCACCTTCAGGCTCTCCAGGAAATCCTCGTCGAGCGTGCGGAAGGTGCTCTCCTCGTCGTCGATGCCCGCGAGCTGCTGCGTGAACTTCTCGCGCTGGATGTCCGGATCGTTGAGTTCCGTGTAGGCCGGCCCCACCTCCATGCCCGCGATGAAGATGTCCCATCGCTCGCAGAGCCGCGGGTCATCGCGCCGCGGCCGCGTGAGCGGACTGATGGCGCTGGGCCAGTCGGTGACGAAGGTGGGCCGCAGCGGATCGATGAGCGGCTCGCCCACGATCTCGAAGAGCGCCTCGACCAGCAGCCAGTGATCCAGCTTGGCCGCGTCGGCCACGTGCCGCTTCAGGGCCTCGGCCCGCACCTTCGCCTCGTCGAACATGCTGAACCCGGCGCCCCGCTCGAACAGTTCGCCGAAGGTGACGCGCACGAAGGGCTTCGCGTAGTTCACGCGCAGCTCGCCGAAGGGCAGCGCGGGGCCGGGGCCGGCGTCCTCTCGCCCCTTCGCCATCTCGACCGCGGCCTCGTGCACCAGCGACTCGGTGAGCTCCAGCATGGTCCAGCAGTCGCCGAAGGCCTCGTAGGCCTCCATGGCGGTGAACTCGGGGTTGTGGCTGCGATCCACGCCCTCGTTGCGGAAGTTGCGGTTGATCTCGAACACCCTGGGCATGCCGCCCACCAGCAGCCGCTTCAGGTAGAGCTCCGGCGCCACGCGCATGAAGAGCTCCATGTCGAGCGCGTTGTGCCGCGTCACGAAGGGACGAGCCGCGGCGCCGCCCGCCAGCGGCTGCATCATGGGCGTCTCCACCTCCTGGAAACCGCGGGACTCCATGAAGCGCCGCACCAGGCTCACGATGCGGCTGCGCGCCTGGAAGGTGGCCATCGTCCTGGGCGTCGCCCACATGTCCACGTACCGCCGGCGGTAGCGGGTCTCCGCATCCTCCAGACCATGCCACTTGCCGGGCGGCGGCGCCAGGCTCTTGCACTGCAGCGCGAGCGACTTCGCCCACACGCAGACCTCGCCCTTGTTCGTGCGGCCCACGGGACCCTCGGTGCTGATGATGTCGCCGTAGTCGAGCGCCTTCGCCAGCTCGAAATCGGCCGCGCTCACGCCAGCCTTGCTGATGGACACCTGCAGGTCGCCGGTGTGGTCGCGCAGCCACACGAAGACGAGCTTGCCCAGGTCGCGGTGCTGCACGATGCGGCCCGCCACGCGGCGCAGCGGTCGAGGCTCGGCGGGCACATGGGCAGGATCGGCCTTCGCCTTCGCGGCCTCGGCGTCGGCGGCCACCTGCAGCTCCTCGCGGAATGCGGCGCGGGCCTCGGCCAGCGGCACCAGGCCCTCCACGCGTCCGCCATAGGGCTCGATCTTCAGCTCATCGCGAAAGCGGTCCAGCTTCGCGCGTCGGGCCGCTTCGAGCACCGAGGGGTGCTCCTCCGCAGGCGTGAGGTCGGTTTCCTTCTTCGGCTGCTCTCCGGCCATCGGGGGATGGTAATGGAGGGCCCCTTGTCCACGCTGATGAATCCGGACGGGGGGACCGACTCGCCATGATGAGCCCCCCCGCCAACATCCGCCGCATCGGTGTGCTCACCGGCGGCGGCGACTGCCCCGGTCTGAACGCCGTCCTTCGCGCCGTGGTCAAGACGGCCATCCTGCAGCATGGCATCGAGGTGGCCGGCATCGAGGACGGCTTCCAGGGCCTCATCGATGATCGCGTGCGTCCGCTGACGACCCGCGACGTCTCGGGCATCCTGGTGCGCGGCGGCACCGTGCTGGGCAGCAACAACCGCTGCAACCCCCGCCGCTACCACGTGGGCGACGATCACGAGGGCAACCCCGTGTACCGCGACGTGACCGATCGCTGCGTGGAGGTGGCCCGACGGCACCGGCTCGACGCGATCATCGTGATCGGCGGCGACGGCACCATGGCCGCGGCCAGTTCGCTGGTGGAGAAGGGCCTGAACATCGTCGGCGTGCCCAAGACCATCGACAACGACATCGTGGGCACCGAGATCAGCTTCGGGTTCCTGACCGCGGTGAACACCGCCACCGAGGCGCTCGACAAGCTGCACAGCACCGCCGACAGCCACCACCGCGTGATGGTCTGCGAGCTCATGGGCCGCAACGCCGGCTGGATCACCCTCACGGCGGGCATCGCCAGCGGCAGCGACGTGATCCTGCTGCCGGAGATCCCCTTCGAGATGGAGTCCGTGGCCGAGTTCATCGACGCGCGCATGACCAAGGGCCCCGGCTTCGCCATCGTGGCGGTGGCCGAGGGCGCCCGCATGCGCGGCGGCGAGCAGGTGGTGGCCCGCACCGTGCACAACAGCCCGGATCCGATCCGCCTGGGCGGCATCGGCCAGCGCGTGGCCGACGGCATCGCGAAGCTGTGCCGCGTGGAGACCCGGACCACCGTGCTCGGGCACATCCAGCGCGGCGGCACCCCCATTCCCGCGGACCGCATCCTGGCCACGCACTTCGGCTACCACGCCATCCAGACCCTCATGCTCGGCGGCCGCAACCGCATGGTCGTGCGGCAGAACAACATCTTCGGCGACGTGGACCTGCTGCACGCGGCTGGCAAGCAGCGGCTCGTGCCCGAGGATCATCCGCTGATCTCCGCCGGTCGCGCCATCGGCATCAGCTTCGGCGACGGCGTGCCCCACAGCCACTACCCGACGGCCCAGCCCGCGGTGGTGGTGTGAGTGTCGCCGCGGGCGGTGGCCGCGCCGCCCCCGCCCAGGCGGCGGTGTTCCTGGACCGCGACGGAACCATCATCCTCAACGACGGCGACCTGGGTGACCCGGATCGCGTGGAACTGCTGCCGCATGCCGCCAGCGGCGTCCGTCTGCTCCGTGATGCGGGCTACAGGCTGGTGGTGGTGACCAACCAGGGCGGCGTGGCCCGTGGCCGCTACGACGAGGCCGCGGTGCTCGCCACGCACGATCGCCTGGAGCGCGTGCTGCGACAGGCCACCGGACTCGATCGCGTCATCGACGCCTTCTACTTCTGCCCCTTCCACCCCGAGGGCACCGTGGAGCGCTACCGCCGCGAGCACCACTGGCGCAAGCCCCAGCCGGGCATGCTGCTGGCCGCCGCCGGCGAGCACGGACTGGACCTGGCCCGAAGCTGGATGGTGGGCGACCAGGAGCGCGATGCCGCTGCCGGCGCGGCCGCGGGCTGCCGCAGCGTGCGACTGGGAAGCGCCAGCGCCGCCAGCGTGGCCGACTTCTTCGCGCCGGATCTTCACGCGGCCGCCCGCCGCATCGTGCACGAGGACACGCCTCGCGTGAGCGCCGGCGTGGTCACGCTGCACGCCTCCGAGTCGGGATCGCTGGCGGACCGGGCCATTCGATCGGCCCTGGAGGCCTCCGCCCGCGCGCTGGCCGAACGCACGGGGGTGCGACTGGTGTCGCTGGAGTGGACCGGCGATCAGGTGACCGCCACCGTGGAGGGCGCCGAGGTGATCGCGCTGGGCTTCGCCGCGGAATGGCGGCGATCCACCTCGGCCTGGTGGCGAAGCCGCGGCGAATCGGGTTCACTCTGGGCCGGCGCATGAGATCGCCCCTGCACGACGCGCGACGGCTGCTGGTGGTGCTGCCCTCCTGGGTGGGCGACGCCGTGATGGCCACGCCCTGCCTGCAGGCCCTTCGGAGCGATCTGCCGGATGCCCGCATCCACCTCATGGGCCGGCCGGGACTGCAGGCCGTGCTGGATGGCCTGCCCGTGTTCGACGAGTTCCATGTGCATGACATGCGGGGCTGGCTCGGACCGTTCACGGGTGCCCGCCGCTTCCGCGCGATGCGCCTCGACGCCGTGCTGCTGCTGCCCAACAGTCCTCGAAGTGCCCTCTTCGCGCTGGCCACCGGTGCACCGCTGCGGCTGGGCTGGGGCCGCGATGGCCGAAGCTGGCTGCTCAGCCACGCCCTGCCCGCACCGCGTGATGGTCGACCGCGCTCCGCGGTGGACAGCTACGCCGATCTGGCCGCCTGGGCGCTGCAGCGGCCCGTGGGCGACCGGATCGTGGCACTGGCGTGCTCACCCGGGCAGGCCGAGGCGGGGCAGCGCCTGCTGGAGGGACTGCCTCGACCCGTGGTGCTGCTCAACCCGGGCGCCAACCGCACGGACAAGCGATGGCCGGCCGATCGTTTCGCGGCACTGGCGCGCGAACTGGTGGCATCCACCCGGGGATCCGTGGCCGTGACCGGAGGCCCGGCGGAGGCGGAGCTGGTTCGAGCGGTGGTGTCCCATGCGGGCGATGGGTGCGTGAACCTGATCGACCGCGGCGTCTCGCTGGGCTCCCTCAAGGGCGCCATCGCCGCCGCGGACCTGCTGGTCACCAACGACACCGGCCCCCGCCATCTGGCCGCGGGCCTGGGCACCCGCTGCGTGAGCCTGTTCGGACCGACGGATCCCCGTTGGACCGTGCTGCAGGAACCCGCGGGCCCGAGGCGCGAGATCCAGCTGCTGGCCGAACCCTTCCTGCCCGAGGGCGTGGTGGCGGATCGCGTGGCCCGCTTCTGCGGCATGGATCGCATCGCCGTCGCGGATGCGCTGCACGCGTGCCGGGCCCTGCTGGAACAGCGGTAGGATCGCGACCATGCATGAAGGCATGAGCCTGGCGTGGGCCTGGTGGATCCCGGCCGCGTTCCTCTGCGGCAGCATCCCCTTCGGCG
>RFOC01000116.1 GCA_009926815.1 Planctomycetota bacterium | reverse complement strand
CTCCTCTGGAAAATGCCGAGGGTAGCGGTGAAGGCGGGGCGGCCGCTACCGTTCACCCATGCGCCCCACGGTCCATGTCCTGGCACCCGCCAAGCTGAACCTGGCCCTCTCCGTGGGGGCCCCGGACGCCTCGGGCATGCATCCGATCAGCAGCTGGATGGTGACGGTGGATCTCTTCGACGAGATCACCGTGGAGGCGATCGACCCGGACTCCATGTCCATGTACGCCATCCTGTGGCACGCCGAGGCGAGGCGCCGACGCGACATCGACTGGTCGGTGTCGAAGGACCTGGCGGTGCGCGCGCACCGCCTCCTGGAGGCGCACGTGGGCCGTCGGCTGCCGATCAAGATGCGGCTGGAGAAGCGGATCCCGGTGGGTGGGGGCCTGGGTGGTGGAAGCAGCGACGCGGCCGCCATGCTCCGCGCGGTCGACACGCTCTTCGACCTGGGCCTGGGGCCCGACCGACTGGCGGACATGGCGCGCCCGCTGGGCAGCGACGTGCCCTTCCTGGTGCGGGGCGGCAGTGCCGTGGTGGAGGGTCTGGGTGAGCGGCTCTCGCCTGCGCCCCTTCCGGCCGAGACCCACGCCGTGCTCGTGCTGCCCGAGGCCGCCTGCCCCACGGGTCCGGTGTACCGGGCCTTCGACGCGCTTCATCCCGGCGCTTCGCTGCAGGCGGATCGCGTGCACGCCATGGCGGCGCGCGCCACGCCGCCCGAGCACCATGAGCCCTTCAACGACCTGACCGAGCCGGCCTTCGAGGTGGCCTCGGCGCTTCGCAAGGATCGGACCGGCGTGCAGGATCTGGTGCAGCGGCCCGTGCATGTCTCGGGCTCGGGCAGCACGCTGTTCTTCCTGTGCTCGGGGGCCGTGGAGAGCGAGCTTCTGGCCGATGCCGTGACGCGCCACGCGGGCCTGCCGGCGGTGCCGGTGCGGGTCATCGAGGGCCGCGACCCCGTCTGGAAGCACCGGTCGATCTGCTGAGGGGCCCGAACAGGGCCGTGGGGGTGGCGGGTTTTCACCGCCCAACGGCCTAGAATCGCCCCCGTGCTCTGGCAGCCCGAACTTCCCGCCCGCTACCGCGAGCTTTCCGAGGACCAGCTCGGCGAGTCCATCGCCGCGCGGCGGCGCGAACTGGGCCACCGACTGCTGATCCTGGGGCATCACTACCAGCGTGACGAGGTGATCCGGCATGCCGACCTGATCGGCGACTCGCTCAAGCTCAGCCGCCTGGCCGCGGCCGAGGCCCCGAAGCGCGGCGCCCGCCTCATCGTGTTCTGCGGCGTGCACTTCATGGCCGAGACGGCCGACATCCTGACCGCCGACGACGTGCAGGTGATCCTGCCGGACCTCTCCGCGGGCTGCAGCATGGCCGACATGGCGGCCCATGACGACGCGCTGACCGCCTGGGAGGAGATCACGAAGGCGCACGCGGGCGGCCGAGTGCGCGTGGTCCCCATCACCTACGTCAACAGCAGCGCGGCGGTGAAGGCCTTCGTGGGCGAGCGCGGCGGCGCCTGCTGCACCAGCGGCAACGCGCGCGAGGTGTTCGACTGGGCCATGCAGGGTGGTGAGCGACCGCTGGAATCCGGCGAGCGCGTGCAGGTGCTCTTCATGCCGGACCAGCACCTCGGCCGCAACACGGCCCGCCTTCGGGGCCTGCGAAGCGAGCTGGACGCCGAGCGTGGCGGTGGCTCGGCCGACATGGCCGTGTGGAATCCGCGGAAGCCGCGCGGCGGCCTCTCCGTGGACGCCATTCGTCAGGCCACCGTGCTGCTGTGGGCCGGTCACTGCAGCGTGCACAAGCTCTTCCGGCCCGAGCACCTGGCCCAGGCTCGGCACCGGGATCCCTCCACCACCGTGATCGTGCATCCCGAATGCTGCCAGGAGGTGGTGGAGCTGGCCGACGAGGTGGGCAGCACGGAATTCATCATCGAGCGGCTGCAGCGGGCCGCCCCCGGCAGCAGCTGGACCATCGGCACCGAGGTGCACCTGGTCGACCGCCTCTGCCGCCAGGCCCAGGCGCGCGGCGTGCACGCACGGATCCTGAGCGACTGCCAGTGCCTCTGCACCACCATGGTCCGCATTGACCAGAGGCACCTGCTGTGGACGCTGGACCACCTGGCGGAGGGCCGCGTGGTGAACCGCATCCAGGTGCATCCGCAGGCGGCGGCGCTGGCCCGCCGCGGACTTGAACGCATGCTCTCGCTTCGGCCGCCCGCGCCCGCGGCCGCCATGGTGGACTGACCCACATGCCCTCGCACGGATCCGGTCGTCGCTGGCTGCGGATGTCGCTTGTGGCGGGCGGGACGCTGCTCCTCCTGCTCGGTCTGCTGGTGACGCTGGCGCCCACCCTGGCGGGCAGCCTGGGTCGCGGCCTGATCGAGGGACGCATCGCCGGCGCCGTCAACGGCACCGCATCCATTCGCCAGCTCTCGCTGGGATGGTTCGGACAGCAGCGCATCGAGGGGCTGGACATCCGCGACACGTCGGGGCAGACCGCGATCGCGGCCAGTGCGGTGGTGGACAACGGGTTGCTCGATCTGCTGCTCGGTCGCGTGGACACGCTTCGGGTGCAGGTGGAGGGTTCCGTGCGGGCCCGACTGAGGCCCGATGGATCGCTGAGCGCCGCGGACCTGCCCAAGGCATCGTCATCGCCATCGCCGCCCAGGGCCGCAGCCTCGGCCGCGCCGCCTGAACTTCCATTCCCGATCCGGCTCGAGGTGAAGCGGTTCGAGCTCCAGCTCGATGACGATGCGGGGGTCGCCGTGGCTCTCCGCGACTTCAAGGGCTCCGCCGAGGTGGGTCGCGGTCGGCCGCTGCAGGCGGACTTCACCGGCGCCACTCAGGTCCGTGACCAGTCCGGTCAGGTGACGGTCAAGGTGCTGCTGCAGGACTTCCTCTCCCAGGCGGGTCGACCCGACCTGGCCAGCATGGTCGGCAGCGTGCAGGCCTCGGTGAGCGGCTTCATGCTGCCCGTGGCGGGGCTCGAGGTGCAGGTGCAGTCGGCCGCGTTCTCGGTGCAGGCCGAGGCGGGCAAGCCGATCGCGGTGCAGGCGCAGGCTGGATTGTCGCTCGAGCGGCAGCCCGCGTCCGTGCAGGTTTCGCTGCAGGCGACACGGCCCGATTCGGGCGTCGCCATGGATGCGTGGGCGATCGACCCGCGCACGTGGACGGGCTCGATCGAGGCGCGTCAGCTTCCCTCGACGGCGCTCGATCGCTGGCTCAAGGGCACGCCCCTGGTGGCTGCGCGTGACCTCGGACCCACCGTGGATCTCTCCATCCAGGGCGGCGCCGGCGAGGCGAAGGTGCGGCTGGTCGCCTCGCGCGTGCAGGTGCAGGCAAGCGCCGCCGTCGATGCGGCCTCGGGGGCGGTGCAGGGGCGCGATGCGGTCGCCTCGATCGACCTGGATCCGGCGCTGCTGGCCGCCCTTGGCGTGCAGGTCTCGGCGCCGGGTCGGGTGCAGGCGAAGCTGGATCGCTTCGCCACGCCCCCGGTTGGACCTCAGGGCCTCGATCTCTCCGCCATCTCGCTCGAGGGTTCCGTCGCGCTGGATCCCCTGGCCGTGCAGGGGCTCACCGCCGAGCCGGTGCAGCTGACGGCGGCGGTCTCGTTCCAGTCCCCGGCCCTGGCTGAATCGGTCGGGCTCTCCGTGAACGCCTCGGTGCAGCAGCAGCCCATCCAGGCATCGCTCCAGCTTGCCGGACTGGGTCCGAAGCTGGATCCCGCGCGAGCTCGCGTGCAGGCCACGCTGAGCGCGGGCCCGCTGGACCCGGCCCTGCTGCCTGGCCTTCCCGCCGAGATTCGATCACGCCTGGCGAAGGCGGGCTTGGGCACCACCACCGTGCGGGCCAGTCTCGCCGGTGGCGTCGGGGAGGGCAGCGGACAGCTCCAGCTGGACACGCAGGCAGGCACCGTGGCGGCGAAGGGATCGTGGGACACGAGCGATGTTCAGGTGCAGGAGATCCGGGCCGGCCTGCTGCTGCAGCCGGCGCTGGTGAACGATCTGGCCCGCGGATCGGTCACGCTCGTGCAGCCCATGCCCGTGCAGCTGACGGCGGGTCCCGTTCGACTGCCTCGCCAGCGACTGCAGCCCGACGCCGCGATCCCCGTGAACGTGGCGGTGACCTCGATCGAACTCGGTCCGGTGCCTGGCGCGTGCGGCAGCGGGTCGGTGCGCGGGCTGAAGGTGCAGGGCAACGTGTCGCCGTCGGCGGGCCCGATGTTCGATGGCACGGTGTCGATCGATGGCATCTCGCTGGTGCAGGTGCCGCAGGCCGGTGCCGTGCAGGCGAATGGAATCTCGGTGCAGGGCAAGGTCATGGCATCGCCCTCGCAGCTCTTCAGTGGCAACGCCTCGCTGGTCGAGGCCATGGCCTCGGCGGTCGATGGCGTGGGTCCCGTGCAGGTGAAGACCCTGTCGATCGAGGCGACCGTGCCCCAGGACATGAAGCAGTCGGGGCATGTCGGGGCCACCGTGGGCCTGGTGGGTTGTCCACGCGTCCCCGGCCTCTCTTCCGGCATCCAGGTGCAGTCGATCATCGCCGCCGTGGATGGCCCGCTGCTTCCCGCCGCGGGCACCACGCTCTCGCTGCAGGCCGAGGCGAGGGATGCCTCGGCGCCGCTGGCCCGGCTCAAGGCCGGTCTCTCGCAGCAGCAGGACACCCAGGAGATCTCGCTGGACCTGACCCAGGTGGACATGCGCCGCGTGCTGGCCCTGATGGGCAGCGTCCAGGAGATGCCCGACTGGGTGGGCACGTCCGGTGACCGCTCGCTGGCGGCCCGGGTGCGCAGTGGTCCCGGGGGCATGGCGTTCTCGGTGCAGGCCGCCCTGGATCCCATCACCATGCAGGCGCAGGGCACGCGCGGCATCGATGGAGCCGTGGCCATCTCCACGGGCGAGCTCAAGGCCAGGCTCCCGGCCGAGGTGGTCAAGTCGCTGCTGACCAGCGCCGATCCCGGACTGGCGATCCAGTCCTGCCAGCCACTGCAGGTGGCCATGACCGTGCGCGGCTGCACGCTGCCAGGCGATGGCCAGGGGGGTGTGCGAGTGGTGGGCAAGGGCGCGGACCTGGATGTGACCGCGCGGCTCGAGCCGTGGACCCTGCAGCTGGTGGACACGCCATCGCTCGCCTTCGGAGGCGCCGACCTGGCGCTGGTCTCGCGCGGCGGCGAGCAGCTTCGTCTGGACCTGAAGGGTTCGCTGGCGGCGGGCCAGTCGAGGTCCGCGCCGCTGGAGGTGCAGGTGACCGCGGCCCAGGGCATGGGTCCCGACGGCAGGGTGCGGCTGGATCCCGATCGGCTGGCGCTGCTGATCTCGATGCGGGACTTTCCCACGGGTCTGGTCGATCGGGCCAGCGGCATGGATGGCTACCTGATCGACATGCTCGGGCCCGTGTTCTCCGTGAACCTGTCGGGCCGCACGGGCAGCGGTCCCGAGGATTTCCTGCAGGCCGGCCTGAGCAGCCCCACGCTGTCGGTGAAGGCGCCGCGCGTCCGCTTCGCGTCGGGCACCGTGTCCATCACGCCGGATGCGCCGGTGGTGGCCAGCCTGCAGCCCGACGATCGCTTCCGGCAGCGGGTGCTGCGACCCATCAACCCCTTCTTCGCCGACCTGCGCACCACCGATGGTCGGCCGATCATGGCCACCGTGCAGTCGCTCCGCATGCCGGTGCCGGTGGACACGCGGTCGCTCGACACCACCTTCTCGGTGGAGGTGGGCGAGGTGGAGATGGAGAAGAGCGACCAGTTCCTGGCGCTCATGGACCTCGCCATCGCGTCCAAGGGTCGCACGGTGCCCGGTCTGGTGTCGCCGCTGGCCGGCTCGGTGACCGCGGGCGTGCTGACCTATCGCGACTTCAAGGTGCAGGTGGGCAGGCTGGGCAAGAGCGGCTGGCAGCAGACCCTGCTGAGCGACGCCCGCATCAACCTGGGCAGCGCCCCGCCCATGGCCGAGCCCATCACCATCCGCTATCCGGCGGCCAGCGTGGCGAACCTGCTCTCGGGCATTCCCGGGGCTCGCGGGCTGCTGGGCAAGCTCAACGATGCGCTTGGCAGCAACGGCGAGAAGGTGGGGGAGATCGCGCAGGTGGCGATCGACTTCACCGGGCCACTGGATGGCGGCAAGCTGAAGGAGACGGTGCGACCGGAATTCGAGGTCCCGAAGGGACTGGGCGAGGAAATCCGCAAGGGCGCGGAGAAGGCCGTCGGCGACGCCCTGGGCGGCATCGGGGACCTGTTCGGCGGCGGGAAGAAGTGACGCCCGTCCGGGCGTCGTTCACATGGGCTTCTCGCCCACGGTCTCGTCGTACACCTGCAGCAGCTTCGACTTGTCGAAGATGAGCTCGTTGCGGCTCAGGCCGGTCACCTCGTAGTGCGGGGTGAGCTCGATGGCGTCGCAGGGGCAGGCTTCCTCGCACATGCCGCAGTAGATGCACCGCAGTTCGTCGATGTCGAACTGCTTGGGGTACTTCTCGCGGTCCTCCCACGGGCTCTCGTCGGCCACGATGTGG
>RFOC01000115.1 GCA_009926815.1 Planctomycetota bacterium | reverse complement strand
CCGTCTGCTCCGCATACGGCATCTTCGCGGTCCCAACATCTGGACCTACCGATCCGCCCTCGAGGTCTGGATCGACCTTGGTGACCTTGAGGATCGTCCATCGAACCTGATTCCCGGCTTCAAGGCGCGGCTGGTCGCTCTGCTGCCGGGCCTGGAGGCGCATCACTGCGGCGTGGGCGAGCGCGGTGGATTCCTGCAGCGGCTCGATTCGGGCACCATGGCGGGCCACGTGCTGGAGCATGTGGTGATCGAGCTGCTCAATCTCGGCGGCATGCCCACGGGGTTTGGGCAGACGCGAAGCACCTCGCGCCGTGGGGTGTATCGCATGGCGTTCCGGGCCCGCGACGAGCGCGTGGCGCGCGTCGCGCTGGCCGAGGGACATCGCCTGCTCGAGGCCGTGCTGCGCGAGGAGGCTTTCGACGTCGCTGCGGCGGTGGAAGCGGTGCGCGAGGCGGTGGACTGCTGCTACCTCGATCCCAGCACCGCGAGCATCGTGGCTGCGGCCACCGAGCGGGGCATTCCGCACTTCCGGCTGAATGCGGGCAACCTGGTGCAGCTGGGCCAGGGCGTCAGGCAGCGCCGCATCTGGAACACCGAGACCGGCCGCACGAGCGCGATCGCCCACGGCATCGCCCGCGACGACGATCTCACCCGAACGCTGCTGGCGTCCTGTGGCGTGCCCGTGCCCGAGGCGCCGGCGAACGCGACGCCGGGCCAGCCCTGGAACGCCGCTCGCCCCATCCGGGGCCGCGAGCACCGGCTGCTGGTGGTGGGTGGCACGCTGGTGGCCGCGGCGCGCGGTCAGGAGGCCTGGGTCACCGGAGATGGCCAGTCCTCCGTGCAGGAACTCGTCGATGCGCAGATCAATGCAAGCCATTGCCCCGGGGATGCCGAGGGCGCCGTCCGCTCCCGGATTCGCTGCGTGGCGGACGCCACCATCCTGCGGATCCTGCGCCGCCAGCAGCTGACGCCCGCGAGCGTGCCCGCCCGGGACGCCCGCGTGCTGATCCAGCGCATCGGACGGGAGGCCGAGGACTGCACCGATCGCGTGCATCCGGAGGTCAGGCGCATCGCGGAACTCTCGGCCCGCCTGGTGGGTCTGGATGTCGCGGGCATCGACGTGGTGGCCGATGACATCGCCCAGCCGCTGCAGGCGCAGGGTGGCGCGGTGGTGGAGGTGCACGCGGGGCCGGGACTGGTCATGCACCTCGAGCCCACGCAGGGCTCGTCGCGTCCGGTCGGGCGGGCGATCATCGATCACCTGTTCGCCGAGGGGGATGACGGGCGGATCCCGATCGTGGGCATCTCCGGCTCTCGCGACACCGCTCGCATCGCGTGCCTCGTCGCGTGGCTGCTGCACCTGTCGGGCCGGCACGTGGGGCTGGCGTGCGGCGGGGGCATCTGCCTGGATCGTCAGCGCGTGGACGCCGCGGATGGCACCCGGTGGGAAGCGGGGCGTCGCGTGCTCATGAACCACCAGGTGGAGGTGGCGATCCTGGAGACCCGGCCGTTGGGCATCCTGCAGGATGGCCTGCCCTATGACCGGTGCGAGGTTGGGCTGGTCCATGACCTGCAGGGGCACGCGGGCCTGACCGAGCACGACGTGCATGGCCGGGAGCAGATGCACAAGGTCATGCGAACGCAGGTGGATGTGGTGCTGCCGCGCGGCACGGCGGTGCTCCATGCGGCGGACCCGGAGATCGCCTCCATGGCGGAGCTTTGCGACGGTCAGGTGGTGCTCTACGCGGCGGATGGCGGGAACCCCGACGTGGCCCGTCACCGCGCCGCCGGTGGCCGCGCGGCCTTCGCGCAGGGCCGCACCATCATGCTGGCCGTGGGCGCGGAGGAGACGCCGGTGGGGCACCTGCCCGAGGGCGATGCCGAAGGCACGGATGAGGCCACGCTCGCGGGCGTGGCTGCGGCGTGGGCAAGCGGCGTGGATGCCGACGTGATCGTCACGGGCCTGGCCACCTTCGGGAGCGATCTGGACCCCTTCGCGTTCATGGCGGTGCCCACCCACCCGGGGCGCGCCCTTTCGGGAGCCCGCTGAGGCGATCCATCAGCACCAGGACAGGCACGGACCATGGACATTCAACGCATCCGAGCGCTCCGAGGACCCCATCGCTGGAGTTCGCGCACCGCCATCGAGGCGCTGGTGCATTGCACCGAGGCCGAGCGCTGCGTCGCCGACCTGCCCGGCTTCGAGAGCAGGCTCCGCGACGCGTTCCCCGAGGTGGGTGTGCTGCCCTCGGGTCGAGGCGGTCGACTGGCCGTGGCGCACGTGCTGGAGGCGGTGGCGCTGGCCCTGCAGGAGGAGGCGGGCTGCGCGGTGACCTTCTCCCACACGGAGGCCACCGCGGAGGAGGGCACCTTCTTCGTGGTGGTGGAGTGCTCCGAGGAGGAGGTGGGTCGCCGTGCGATCGAGGTGGCGGCCACGCTGATCGAGGCGGTCCTGGCGGGGATGCCGTTCGAGACGGGCCGGGCCGTGGCGGAGTTGCGCGAACGGGACGAGGACCTGCGACTCGGGCCGAGCACGGGATCGATCGTGTCGGCGGCGGTGGCTCGCGGCATTCCGTTCCGGAGACTCACCGAGGGAAGCCTGGTGCAACTGGGCTGGGGCTGCCGGTCGCGGCGGATCCAGGCCGCGGAGATCGACGGCACCAGCGTGGTGTCGGAGACGATCGCGCAGGACAAGGATCTCACCAAGATGCTGCTGGAGGCCGGAGGCGTGCCCGTGCCGAAGGGGCGGCAGGTGGCCTCGCTGGACGAGGCGTGGGCCGCGGCGCTGGAACTGGGGCTTCCCGTGGTGGTCAAGCCCGTCGACGGCAACCAGGGCAAGGGCGTCACGGTCAACATCGATCGCCGCGAGGTGATGGAGGTGGCGTTCCGCGCGGCCGCCGAGATCGGCACCGTGCTGGTGGAGCGCTGCCTTCCCGGCAACGACCACCGCATGCTCGTGGTGGGTGACCGGCTGATCGCGGCGGCGCGGCGAGACGCGCCCTTCGTGATCGGTGACGGCACGCTGTCGGTCCGCGACCTGGTGGCCAAGGTGAACGAGGATCCCCGCCGAGGCGTGGGCCATGCCACCAGCCTGACGCGCATCCGGCTGGATGAGATCGCCCTGGCCACGCTGAAGCTGCAGGACCTGGCGCCGGAGTCCGTGCCCGAGCGCGGTCGTCGCGTGGTGCTTCGCAACAACGCGAACCTCTCCACGGGAGGCACGGCCACCGACGTGACCGACGACGTGCATCCCTCGGTGGCGGCGGCGGCGGTGGCGGCCGCGCAGATCGTGGGCCTGCATGTCTGCGGCGTGGACGTGGTGTGCGAGAGCGTGATGCGGCCGCTCGAGGAGCAGGGGGGCGGCGTGGTCGAGGTGAACGCGGCGCCGGGACTTCGCATGCACCTGGCACCCTCCCATGGCCGCGGCCGCAACGTGGGCGAGGCCATCATGGGCCTGCTCTTTCCCGCGGGCGACGACGGCCGGATTCCCGTGGTGGCCGTGACGGGCACGAACGGGAAGACGACCACGGTGCGCATGATTGCCCACCTCTTCGAGCGCAGCGGCCGCTGCGTGGGCTTCACCGGCACGGACGGCATCCATGTGGGCGGCCGCCTGATCGAGCAGGGCGACTGCTCGGGACCCAAGAGCGCCCGCAGCGTGCTCATGCATCCGGACGTGGAGGCGGCGGTGCTGGAGACGGCTCGCGGTGGCATCCTTCGCGAGGGTCTGGGCTTCGATCGCTGCCAGGTGGCGGTGGTCACCAACCTGGGCGAGGGCGACCATCTGGGCATCGGGCACATCCACACCATCGAGCAGCTCGCGTCCGTGAAGGGCGTGATCGTGCAGGCGGTCGCGCCCACGGGTGCCGCGGTGCTCAACGCCGCCGACCCGCACGTGGCCGCCATGGAGAGGCTGTGTCCCGGAGACGTGATCTTCTTCGCGGAGTCCCGCACCCATCCGGTCATCGGGCGTCATCTGGCCCGTGGCAAGCGATGCGTGTTCGTGGAGGGCGGCGACCTCGTGGCCGCGCAGGGCACCATGCAGCATCGGATTTCGCTGCAGGAGGTGCCGGTGACGCAGGGTGGCCTGATCGCCTTCCAGGTGGAGAACGCCATGGCGGCCATCGCGGCCGCATGGGCCTGCGGGCTGGACTGGGACACCATTCGCGCGGGCGCGGCCAGTTTCCGCAGCGATGTCGCGTCCGTGCCTGGCCGCTTCAACGTGATGGGCTTCCGGGGCGCCACCGTGATCGTGGACTACGGGCACAACCCCGATGCCATGCGGGCGCTGGTGCGGGCCGTGGAAGCCATGCCTCTGTCGCCGGGGCGACGCCGCTCGGTGGTGATCCGCCGGTGACCGCCGCGACCAGGACATCCGCGCGCAGACCGCCATCCTGGGCGCCGCCTTCGACGACGTGGTGCTCTACGAGGACGCGTGCCAGCGAGGCCGTGCCGAGGGCGAGGTGATGGCCATCCTTCGCCAGGGCCTCGAGGCCGCCTCGCGCACCCGCCGCGTGGACGAGATCCGCGGCGAGTTCATCGCCATCGACCTGGCGATGGATCGTCTGGAGCCCGGCGACATCTGCCTGGTGCTCGCCGACCAGGTCGAGGCGTCGCTTCGCCACATCCAGGCCCGCCTGGGCCGGCAGCCGGCGAGCGTGCGCTGAGGGTCGAAGGGTCGGCGGCTCCTGGCTTCCGATACGATCGACCCGCATGAATCGTCGCGTGGCCATCGTCGCAGCGGTCCGCACGCCCATCGGCCGTCACGGCGGTTCGCTGGCGGGCGTGAGGCCGGATGACCTGGCCGCGCACGTGATCCGGGAGGTGGTGGCGAAGGCCGGCGTGGACGGGGCCGCGGTGGATGACGTCTATTTCGGCGCGGCCAACCAGTCCGGCGAGGACAACCGCAACGTGGCCCGCATGGCGTCGCTGCTGGCGGGGCTGCCCGTCACGGTTCCGGGCGCCACGGTGAACAGGCTCTGTGCCTCGGGCCTGGAGGCCGTGAACGTGGCCGCCCGCATGATCGAGGCGGGCTGCGGTGACATCATGGTGGCGGGCGGCGTGGAATCCATGAGCCGCGCGCCCTACGTGCTGGGCAAGTCGGCCGAGGCGTTCGGGCGCACCCAGGAACTGCACGACACCACCATCGGCTGGCGCTTCGTGAATCCGCGCATGGCCGCGCTGTACCCGACCATCTCGCTGGGCGAGACGGCGGAGAACGTGGCCCGGAAGCACGCCATCTCGCGGGAGGACCAGGATCGCTTCGCGCTGTCGAGCCAGCAGCGCTGGGCGGCGGCGCAGGCCGCGGGCAGGTTCGCGGCGGAGATCGTGCCGGTGGAGATTCCGCAGGGGAAGAAGCCGCCGATCGTGGTGAGCACGGACGAGCATCCCCGGCCCGACACCACCCTGGAGAAGTTGTCGGCCCTCAAGCCCGCCTTCTCCAAGGCCGCCGACGCCACGGTGACCGCGGGCAACAGCTCGGGCATCAACGATGGCGCCGCGGCGCTGATGCTGGTGGAGGCGGGGCGCGCGAAGGCACTGGGCCTGAAGCCCCTGGCGTTCGTGGGGGCGAGCGCCTCGGCAGGCGTCGATCCCGCGTTCATGGGCATCGGGCCGGTGCCCGCCCTGCGCACGCTGGCGGCGCGCACGGGCGTGAAGCTTGCCGACGTGGACCTGTTCGAGATCAACGAGGCCTTCGCGGCCCAGGCCGTCGCATGCGTGCGCGAACTGGGTCTGGACACGGATCGCGTGAACGTGAATGGCGGGGCGATCGCCCTGGGGCATCCCCTGGGTGCCAGTGGTGCCCGCATCTGCGTCACGCTGCTGCACGAGATGGCTCGTCGCGGGTCGAGGCGTGGCATCGCCTCGCTCTGCGTGGGCGTGGGGCAGGGGCTGGCCGTGATGTTCGACCGCGAGTGATCGGTCCGATCAGGCCTTCGCCAGCCGCCGGAAACCGCTCTCCATGGCCGCCACCAGCGCATCGATCTCGGTCTCGGTCATGGGGGTCGAGAGCATGCCGGTGCAGGTGCCCACCATCAGGAAGCCCTCGGTGAAGAGGTGCTCGAGCATGAGCTTGAGCCGCTTGCCCTCCTCCGGGGTGGTGAAGGCCTCGCGGTAGTTGGCCGGAACCTGCGGCTTCATGTGCACGCGGAACATGGAGCCGCCACCGGTCACGCTGGCGCAGGCGCCGGTCCGGGCGATGGCCTCGGCGATGCCTTGCCGCACCCGGTCACCCAGCGCGTTCAGGCGGGCCACGGCTGCACGGTCGAAGTGCTCCATGGCCACGCGACCCGCGGTCATGGTGACGGGATTCGCGGAGAACGTGCCCGAGAGCGGGAAGAGCAGCCTGGGCGCGGCGGGGTTCAGCACCTCCATGAACCTGGCGCCGCCGGCCAGCGCTCCCACGGGGAAGCCTCCGCCGATCATCTTGCCCAGCGCCGTCAGGTCGCCGTGGATGCCGTAGCCCTGCTGGGCGCCGCCGAACTCGGTGCGGAAGGTGATCACCTCGTCCAGCACCAGCAGGGCGCCGTGGGCCGCGGTCCATTCCCGCATGGCGGTCACGAAGGCCTTCGAGGCCGGCTTCAATCCCACCCGGTGGGGCAGCAGGTCCAGCACCACGCACGC
>RFOC01000114.1 GCA_009926815.1 Planctomycetota bacterium | reverse complement strand
CTGCTGGGCTCGGTCATGCGCGTCCACTTCCAGGCCGTGGAAGCGGAGCCGCCGCACCTTCCGGGCCAGCGCGTCGTCGTTCGTGGTCAGCACGCCGCCCTCGCCGCTGGTGATGTTCTTGATCGGGTGCAGCGAGAAGATGGCGGTGTCCTGGCCGCCGATCTCCTGTCCCCGGTGGTGCGTGCCGATGGCGTGGGCCGCGTCCTCCAGCAGGGGCACGCCCCGGCGACGGCACACCGCCCGGATGCCGTCCAGATCCACGGGAGCGCCGGCGTAGTGCACCGGGATCACCACCTTCGTGCGCGAGGTGATGGCCGCGTCGAAGGCCTCGGGGCCCGCCAGCAGCGTGTTCCGGTCGGCATCCACGAAGACGTTCGTGCCCCCGAGCAACTCGACCATGTTGGGCGTGCTGACCCAGGTCATGCTGGGACCGACCACCTCGTCGCCGGGCCCCACGCCCATGGCCTGCAGCGCCAGGTGCATGAGGGCGGTCCCGCTGGTGGCCGCGATGGCGTGCCTGGCGCCGGTGCGGGCGGCGATCGCCTGCTCCAGCTCCGCCACGCGAGGACCGGTGGTGATCCAGCCGCTGCGCAGCACCTGCCCGATGGCGGCGATGTCCTCTTCGCTGATGCTGGGCCTGCAGAAGGGCAGGAAGGTGTCCCGCATCCGGGAAGTATAGGGGAATGCCCGTTGAAACCGAAGCGATCGCCTAGGCCCGCGCCCGAGCCGCCTCGCCTCGCTCCACGTACGCCGCGGTGACCACGTCGCCCATCACGTTGATCACCGTGCGCCCCATGTCGAGCAGGCGATCCACGCCCAGGATCAGCGCGATGCCCGCGGGCGGCACGCCCACCTGCGCCATCACGATCATCAGCAGCGGCAGCGATCCGCCCGGCACGCCGGCCACGCCCACGGCGCTGAGCACGCACAGCACCAGCACCAGCAGCTGCTGGCTCAGCGAGAGGTCGATCCCGAACACCTGGGCCACGAACAGCACGGCGCAACCCTCGAACAGCGCGGTGCCGTTCATGTTCACCGTGGCGCCCATGGGCAGCACGAAACTGCACACCGAGGGGCGGATGCCCAGGTCACGCTCGCACACCCGCATGCTGGTGGGCAGCGTGGCGTTGCTGCTGCTGGTGGAGAAGGCCGTGGCGATGATCGGCACGCAGGCGCGCATGAACCCCACGGGCCCCCGGCGCACGAACATCGCCACCAGGGCCGGGTAGAGCACCAGCAGCTGCACCAGGTACAGCCCCAGCACCACCCCCACGTAGGCGGAGAGCCGGGCCAGCAGCGGCAGGCCGAAGCGGCTGGTGGCGGCGAAGATCAGGCAGAGCACCGCGGCGGGAGCCAGCCGCATGGCCCATCCCACGATGGCGATCATGGCGTCGGTCACGCTGTCGAGCGCACCGCAGATCCGCTGTCGCCGCTCATCGGACTGCACGCCAACCCCCAGGCCGAAGAGCACGGCGAACACGATCAGCGGCAGCATCTGCATGCCGGTGATGGCTCCCAGCATGTTCCGGGGCAGGAACATGTCGAGCACCAGGTTCGCCCTGGCCATCGGGGTGGTGGCCGCCTGCGCGGCCGAGGCGTTCCCCAGCGAGGCCGCGTCCGCGGCGAAGGCCTGCATGAGCTCCTCGCGAAGTTCGGGACTGAAGCCCGCGCCAGGGGCCATCACGCGCATGGTCACCAGCCCCATCGCCACGGAGAACGTCATGGTGCCCAGGAAGAAGAGCCCCATCCGCAGGCCCATGCGACCCAGCGTGCCGGGTTGGCCCAGTCGGGCCACGCTGCCGGCCAGCGCTGCGAACACCAGCGGCACCACCACCAGGAAGAGCAGCCTCAGGAAGACCTGTCCCACCGGGTACGCGATCCAGTCGCTGACCCACGACACGCCGGCACGCAGTTCCGGGCGAGTCTCCCCCAGATGGTGGCAGGTCACGCCGAGCAGGGCACCCAGAAGCAGGCCCGCCAGGATCCACCAGTGGTTGGAGCGGGCCGCGGTCAACGGCCCGAATCTACCGCGGACTCACACCGCCTTGCCGCCGCGCTCGCCGGTCCGGATGCGGATGCAATCCTCGAGCGGCGTGACGAAGATCTTGCCGTCACCCACCTGGCCGGTGCGCGCGCCGCGCAGGATCGCCTGCACCGCGGGCTCCACGTACGCGTCGTTCAGGGCGATGGTGACCTGCAGCTTCTCCACCAGGCGGGGCCGGCTCTCGCGGCCACGGACGATCTCCACGCGTCCCTCCTGGCGGCCGTGTCCCTCGCAGGTCTGCACGGTCATGCGGTAGTGCTCCTGCTCGTCCAGCACGGAGCGCAACTCGCGCTGCACGGCTTCCAGTCGCTCGGGTCGGATGATGGCCTGGATCAGCTTCATGGGATCTCCTCAGTGACCGATGGCGGCGTGGTAGGCCCGCTCGCCGTGGGTGGTGATGTCGAGGCCGTCGCGCTCCTCCTCGTCGCTCGCCCGCAGTGGCGTGCAGGCGTGCACCAGGGCGGAGACCGCCAGGGTGCCCACGATCGCCGTGCCGACACCCACGCCCACGCCGAGCAGCTGCTTGCCCACCTGGGCCGCCGAGGCCTCGACGGGCATGAAGCAGAGCGCTCCCGTGAGCACCGCGCCGATCATGCCGCCCACGCCGTGCACGCCGAAGGCGTCCAGGCTGTCGTCATAGCGGAGGCGGCTCTTCCATTGCACCGCGATGCAGCACACCACGCCCGAGAGGGCGCCGATGCCCAGGGCCGAGAGCGGGGTGACGAAGCCCGCGGCCGGCGTGATGGCCACCAGTCCGGCGATGATGCCGCTGGCCAGGCCCAGGCTGGTGGGCCGGCCATGACGCAGCCACTCGTAGAGCAGCCATGCCAGTGCCGCCGCAGCCGCCGCCGTCTGCGTGGTCGTGAAGGCCAGTGCCGCCGCCGGGCCCGCCACCGGTCCGGGCAGGCCCACGGCGCTGCCGGCGTTGAAGCCGAACCAGCCGAACCACAGCAGGCCCGCACCCAGCAGCGTGAAGGGCAGGTTGTGCGGCATCACGCTCGCCTGTCCAGGCACGTAGTCGCGACGAGGCCCGATGCGCATGGCCAGCACCAGCGCCGACACGCCCGCCGAGATGTGCACCACGGTGCCGCCCGCGAAGTCCAGGACGCCCAGCTTGCAGAGCCATCCGTCAGGCGACCAGACCCAGTGGGCCAGTGGGCAGTACACCAATGTGGTCCACAGCAGCGTGAACAGCAGGAACGCGGGGAACCGAACGCGCTCGGCGATGGCTCCGCTGATCAGCGCCGGCGTGATGATGGCGAACTTGCCCTGGAACATGACGAACGCCAGTTCGGGAATGCCCTTGTCCAGGAACGCCTTGTCCATGGTGATCCCGCGCAGCCCCACCAGGCTCCAGTCCCATCCGATCCAGCCGCCCTGGCTGGTGCCGAACGCGAGCGCGTAGCCGAAGAGCACCCACTGCACGCCCACCACGGCCATGCACACGAAACTGTGCATGATGGTGGTGAGCACGTTCTTGCGGCGCACCATGCCGCCGTAGAAGAGCGCAAGGCCCGGCACCATCAGCAGCACGAGCGCGGCGCTCGAGAGCATCCACGCGGTGCTGCCCGTATCCCACGAAGTCGAAGGTCCCGCCACGGTGTTTCGCTTTCTCCGCCCGGAAAGATGGGCGGGAATGTAGGGGATGGATCAGGCGGCTCCACTGCCGGCCGAGGGCTTTCGACTCAATGACGGAATTTCCGGCTTGCTTGCCCATCGCGGATGGATATCCTGATCCGCATGTACGGGAAGCAGACCGAACGGGCCATTGCCGCCATGAGCCGCCTTGCGGAGGTGTGGGATGGAGGGCGAACCCGTCTGTCTTCCATCGACATCGCCGACAACCGAGGCTTGCCCAGGCCCATGGTGGCCAAGTTGCTCACCACCCTGTCGCAGGGCGGCCTCGTGTCCGGCTCTCCGGGCCCGGGTGGCGGTTACGCGCTGGCCCGTCCTCCCGCCGAGATCACCTTCCGGCAGGTGTACGAACTCTTCGAGCGAGAGGATGTCAGCCATACCTGCCCGTTCGGGGGCGGCGTGTGCGGTTCCGGGGATCCATGCGCCATGCACGACAAGTTGCTCGCGGTCCAGGGCAACGTGAACCGCTACCTGAACGAGACCACCTTCGAGTGCTTCCGCGTCTATGCCCAGGAGAAGGGGCTGAAGCCGGCGACGGTGGATGCGCATCCGGATCATCCCCGGGAGACCTGGCGCGCCCGGCTCACGCGCCGTCCTGGCTGAGCGGTTCAGCCCGTCTCGAACAGCAGGCCGCGTTCCTCGGTGGTGCGGTGCCGGATGGGCCCGGCGTAGTCCTCGTACCCCGAGTTGGGATTCGCGTCGATCCAGTCGACGAAGGCCATCACGCTGCCCAGGCACGCACGCTCTCGCCAGTCCTCCCCGAATCGCAGGCGGATGCCCAGCCAGACATGCGCGTGCGCATTGCGTCGAGCAAGCCCGGCGTGCGGAGCCAGCAGGGGCTGGATGCGGTCAGCGACCACCCTCACGCGAGCCTGGACCTGCTGGAGCGACGGTTCTGCCGACACGCGGGCATTGTGGGGTCTGTCAGCGGAAAAATGAAGCGCCGCACGGGGTCACCGTGCGGCGCTGTCTCCCATTCAATCCGGTCTCCGACGCGGCCCAGGCCCACCAGAGCCGCCGCACCGGGCGAAGGCACCAGGGTTCCGTTGACCATGACGTTGTCGATGCGGGCGGTGCCGCCGGCCTGGAACACGTTCGTGCTGTTGACCGAGTCAACCAGCGCGCGGATGCGGACCGTGACCGAGGCCGCGTTGTCGGCGGCGGCCCCCAGGTTCAGGGTGTTGGTGGCCAGCGGGTTGTAGGTGGTCGCGCTGAAGGTGATGCTGGAGGAGAGGGCGAACGAGTTGAGGGCCGTGAACGCACCGCCATTCACGCTCATCTCGATGATCCAGGTGGCCGGCCCGGTCGAGCTGCGGGTCATGTCCCACGCGAAGCTGACGTTCGAGTAGCCCACGGTGTCGAAGGTGGCGGAGTAGAAATCGCCGGCCTTCCACACGTTGCTGCTGAAGGCGTAGGCGCTGCCGTTGCCCGCGGGGCTGGTGTAGCTGGTCGGGGTGGCGCCGCTGGCAGCGAGCTGGTGGGTGCTGCTCAGTTCCCAGCCGGCGGCCAGCTTGCGAGCGCCCGAGTCGGCGCGGCCTGCGATGGTGGGATCCCACAGGGCGCCGGCGTTCGGATCAGCGATGAAGTTGCCGCTGCTGTCCACGGCCAGCGGTGCCTTGTAGAAGGTGCCGGTGGGGATGGTGTTCGGGGAGACCGGGAACCGGCAGGGCATGGTCCAGCCGCCGATCAGATCAGCACTGGCGGTGGCGGACACAGCCGAGGCGACCAAGGACAACCGCGGAGCGGGTGCTCAGGGACATGGGATTTGAACTCCGAAAGGGAAACGGGAAAGAAAAGGGAGAACGGGATGGCGGCGCAAAACAGGGAAGCCGCGAATCACAATCTAGCCCAAAGCGAAAAATGGGCAAAACACGGTTTGCAAATTGGGTGCAAATGGGGAAGATTGTTTCGATGACCCTCCGCAACCTCAAAATCGCGGTTTTTGGCGGAATATTGGCTTTCCCAGGCCTTGCCCTTGCCCAATCGGAGGTGCTGCTCGTGGTGGATTCGGGCAAGGATCGGATCTGCGCCCTCAATCCGGCCGACGGCTCGACGGTCAACCTCAATTTCATTCCCACGGATGGCCGGATGAAGTCCGCCATCGAGGCGGTGGGCACGCCCTGGGGCACCATTCTGGTTTCGGATGCGGGCAGCGTGGGTCGAAGCAACACGACCCAGGAGATCGTCTATGTCGATGACGCGATCCTCGAGTACGGCCTCGATGGGCAGTTCATCCGCAAGATCGTGGGCGGACTCGACGTGACGGGTGGCGTCATCAAGGGCGTGGGCGAGGGCTTCTCGGGTCTCTGCGTGGTGGGGTCGAGCATCTACTTCTCGTACTGCGATGCCACCGGCGGGGTGGATCCGCCACCGATGCCCGGCAACCAGAACGCCATCTGGCGGATCGGTGCCGATGGCGCCGGCCTGCAGCAGGTGTGCTCGGCGATCACGAACCCCTCGCTGGGCGTGGTGCGGGACATCGTGCAGTTTGGTGGCGACTTCCTGGTGACCGACAGCGACGGCGATGACATCGAGCTGGTCGAGGTCACGGGCTGCTCGACTGGCGCCACGCCCTGGCATGACTCCAACGGTTCCAATGGCATCAATTTCCCTCGGCAGATCATGCTCCTGCCCAACGGCGTGGGCGAGATCTTTCCCAATGCCCAGGTCGCCGTTGGCGGCTTCTCCGCGCCCGGCGGGATCTACGTCTATGACGGTGCGGGCAACGAGCTCTTTCCCTACACCGTGCCGGGACCGCGTGGCGTGGGTCAACTGGACAACGGCGAGTGGATCTACACGGGCGGCACCCAGATCCGTGCCATGAATCCGGCGACCGGCATGGATCGTCAGGTGATGAATGTCTCTGGAAGCAGCTTCTTCTACGTGACCGGCGGACCTTGACGGCAGTGGAGCCGTGGATGCCGGCGACATCGGCAGCCTGCTGATCCTGTTCGG
>RFOC01000113.1 GCA_009926815.1 Planctomycetota bacterium | reverse complement strand
CGCTGGACATGACCGTGGAGGACGCGGTCGGCTTCTTCGACGCGCACCCCCGCATCCGCGACATGCTCGCCTGCGTGCGCGACGTGGGCCTGGGCTACATGCAGCTGGGTCAGGCCAGCACCACGCTCTCCGGCGGCGAGGCCCAGCGCGTGAAGCTGGCCACGGAGCTGGGCAACCGCTCCTCGGCCACCACGCTCTACGTGCTGGACGAACCCACCACGGGCCTGCACTTCGACGACGTGCGCAAGCTGCTCGAGGTGCTGCAGCGGCTGGCGGATGGCGGGCACACCCTTGTGGTCATCGAGCACAACCTGGACGTGGTGAAGTGCGCCGACTGGATCGTGGACCTGGGACCCGAGGGCGGCGACCGTGGCGGCACGCTGCTGGCCTGCGGCACGCCCGAGGAGGTGGCGAGGCACGCGAACAGCTTCACCGGCGCCTACCTGAAGCGCATGCTTCCCGCAGCGGCGGAAACCAGGCCCGCCCGTCGACGCGCCGCGGCGAGGCGGTGAGCCTCGGGCCGTACACTTCGCGCATGCACGAGGCCGACTACACGCTGGCGGTGCGGCGGATCGCCAACCCGGGCGACGCGAACCACCAGGGCACCATCTTCGGCGGCTTCATCCTGAGCCTGATCGACGAGGCGGCCTATCTGGAGGCGCGGCGGCATGGCGTGCACCGGTGGGTCACGGTCTGCATGGACCGCGTGGACTTCAAGCAGCCGGTGCGGGTGGGCGACGCGCTCACGCTGATGACCCGCCCGACCGAGAAGGGCCGCAGCAGCATCACCGTGCAGGTGAGGGTGCAGGCCACCCGGTGGCTCGGCGGCGCCACGCTGGAGGTGACGGAAGCCAGCGTGAAGATGGTCGCCGTGGATCGCGCCGGACGCTCGATCGACTTCCGAAGCCCGCCCTCCGTGGTGGAGGAGAAGTGAGCGACCCGCTGCGGATCGCCTGCCTCGTCTCGGGCGGCGGCCGGTCGGTGATGAACCTGCAGGACCGCATCGAGGCAGGCAAGCTGGCCGCACGCATCGTGCTGGTGGCGGCCACTCGACCGGAGGTTCCCGCCCTTCAGCGGGCCCGCACCCGTGGCCTTGCCGTGACCGAGATCGCGGCCGAACCCAGGGCGACCGTGGACGACCGGCTGGACACCGCCCTGCAGGCCGCCGGGACCGAGGTGGTGGTGCTGGCGGGCTACCTGCGACTGTTCCGCTGCCGGAGCTGGATGGACCGCTGCGTCAACATCCATCCCGCGCTGCTGCCTCGGCATGGCGGGCCGGGCATGTGGGGCCATCATGTCCATCAGGCGGTGCTGGCGGCGGGTGATCGCCAGAGCGGCTGCACGGTGCACTGGGTGGACGATCGTTACGACCACGGAGAACCGATCCTTCAGCGGACCTGCGAGGTGCTGCCCTCCGACACGCCCGACACGCTCGCGGCCCGGGTGTTCGCCGAGGAGCTCGAGGCGCTTCCGGCAGCCATCGCGCAGATCGCCGCCTGGCTGCGACGCGGCGCCCCACGCCCGGGAACCGGCATGGCGGCGGGCACGAGCACGCCACCCGGTCGAATTTGACGCCTTGTGAAACGCCTTCCTTGTGGAGGCTTCCGGCGAACCGTAGCCTGCAGCGGACGCAACGAGCGGCCATTCCCAAGGAGGTTTGTCATGCAGATCAACGTGACCGGAAAGCACCTGCCCATCACCCCCGCCATCGAGGAGTACATCAAGGGCAAGTGCGGCCGACTCGAACGGCATTTCGACAAGGTGCTCCAGGCGAACTTCGTGGTCGAGAAGGACCCCCGGCACGGCTTCCATGCCGAGTTGATCCTGGACGTGGAACACCATGAGGATTTCGTCTCCAACGCGCACCATGACGATCTGTACGCGGCCATCGACCTGGTCCTCGATCGCGGGGTCCGCCAGTTGACCGATCACAAGGACATGCTGCGAAACCGCAAGCACACGGGCAGCGAACGCCACGCCTGACCTGCGGGTCCCTCGCACCCCTCTCCCCCACCTCCATGAAGCTGAAGGAACTCATCGTCGAGAAGGCCATCCTGCCCGCCCTGAAGGGCACGAAGCGCGACGAGTGCATCGGCGAGCTGCTCGACGCGCTGGCGAAGGCCGGCGCGTTCAAGCCGGCGCTCCGGGCGGAGTTCCTGAAGGCGGTGGTGAAGCGGGAGAAGAAGGGCAGCACCGGCTTCGGCCATGGCATGGCCGTGCCGCACGTGAAGACGCCCGAGGTCCACCGATGCGTGGCGGCGCTGGGGCTGCACCCGGCCGGCATCGACTTCAACGCGCTCGACCGTCAGCCGGTGCACGCGGTGTTCCTGCTGCTGTCGCCGGAAGAGCAGCCCGAAGCCCACCTGGATGCCATGGAGAGCCTGTTCGGAACCCTGAGCCAGGAGCAGTTCCGCAAGTTCCTCAAGCAGGCGAAGACGGTGGCCGACGTGGTCACGCTGCTCGAGGAGGCGGACGCCAGTCCGTCCTCCCGGTGAGCGCGTGCTGCAGCGACGCACGGTCATCCGCAACAGGCTCGGCCTGCACGCCCGTCCCGCCATGGCCTTCGCCAGCGCGGCCGGCGGGTTCCGCTGCGGCGTGAAGGTGCGCCGTGGCGATTCCGCCGAGCAGGTGGATGGCAAGAGCGTGATGCAGATGCTCATGCTGGCCTGCACGCAGGACACCGAGATCGAGATCACGACCGACGGCGCCGACGAGCTGGCGGCCATGGACGCCCTGGTGAAGCTGGTGGAAGCCCGCTTCGAGGAGGAGTGAGTGCGAGAGACGCTGGGCATCGCCGGTGACGGCCAGATGGCGCTGGTGCTGGCCACCGTGGCGGCCGAGGCCGGACACGCGGTTCGGCTGTGGTGCCCGCTGCCGGGCCAGGCGGCGCCGCTGGCGGCCTCCCGATGCAGCCCCCGTCTTCCCGAGGTCCGCCTGCCCGAGACCGTGATGGTGGGCGACGCGGCGGACCTGCTCCGGGGCTGCACGCTGCTGCTGAGCGCCATTCCCGCGCAGTTCGCCCGCGACGCCTGGAAGCGACTTGCCGCATCGGCGGGGCCTCATGCGCCGGTGTGCACCGTCACCAAGGGCGTCGAGGTGGGCACGGGCCTTCGCCCCACCCAGGTGCTGATCGACACCCTGGGCGACCGGTCCACGGCCGTGCTCAGCGGCCCCACCATCGCGCACGAACTTGCCCTTCGCCGACCCGCCGTGATGGTGGCGGCCAGCACGGATGGCGCGCTGGCCGCACGGGTGCAGGCGATGTTCACCCAGCCGTGGCTCCGCATCTACACCAGCGATGATCCGGCGGGCGTGGAGATCGCCGGCGCGGCCAAGAACGTGATCGCGCTGGCCGCGGGCATGCTGGATGGCCTGGGCCTGGGCTTCAACGCCAAGAGCGCCCTGCTGGCTCGCGGACTGGCGGAGCTGGTGCGTCTGGGCGTGGCGCAGGGCGCACGGGCGGACACCCTGTTCGGCGTCGCGGGCGTGGGCGACCTGGCCACCACCTGCTTCTGCCCCGAGGGCCGCAACAGGACCCTGGGTGAAGCCATCGGCCGAGGCCAGTCGCTGGCCGCGGCGCAGGCGGCCACGCAGAGCGTGGTGGAAGGCGTGGAGACCGCCCGGGCGCTGCACGAACTGGGCCGTGCCCGCGGGATCTCCGTGCCGATCATCGATGCGGTGCATCGCGTGCTCTTCCAGGGGCAGCCACCCGCCGAGGCCGTGCGCGAGCTGATGACCCGGGCCGCGGGCAGCGAACGGATCGGTTGAACGCGGGTCGGGGACACGAACCACCCCCGCGTGGTTCCGTAGCCGCGCGGCTGAGCCCCGTGCTAGCCTTTCCGCCGAACCATGAGTCAGCTTGCCTCCTCCTCCATGCCCAGGGCCGATCGCCGTGACCTCGCCAGCGGCGGGGAACGGCTCGAACGCCGTCTGTTCATCGCGCTGGCCGGCGGCACCCTGCTGCTGACCAGCTGGATCGGAGGCCTGCTGGGCCTGCAGCCGCAGGTGGCCCAGATCCCGGCCGCCATCGGAGCGCTCATCCTGGTGGCGCCGCTGGCCTATGGCGCGCTGCGCGAGATCCGCGAGGGTCGGCCGAGCAGCGACTCGCTGGCCAGCCTGGCCGTGATGGCGGCGCTGGCGAACAACCTCTATCTGGCCGCGGGCTTCCTGGCCTTCTTCCTGTGGCTGAGCGAACTCGTGCTCAGCCGCACCGCGTGGGGTGCCCAGCGCGCCATCCGCGACCTGGTGGAGCTCACGCCGGACATCGCTCGCGTGGTCGAGGCGGAAGGCGAGCGTGAGGTGTCGCTGGCGTCGCTGCGCGTGGGACAGGTGGTGCGCGTTCGCCCCGGCGAGAACCTTCCGGTGGACGGCCGCGTGGTGGCCGGACAGACCAGCATCAATCAGGCCAGCCTGACCGGCGAGGCCGTGCCCATCGAGGCCAACGTGGGCACCAGCGTGTACGCGGGCACCAGCAACCTGACCGGCCAGATCGACGTCGAGGTGACGGCGGTGGCGGGCGAGAGCACCATCGGCAAGGTGGAGAAGCTGATCCGCGAGGCCGAGAGCGCCCGCACGCACCGGCAGGAACTGATCGAGCGGCTCGCGGGGGCCTACGTGCCCGTGGTGCTCATGGTGGCGGCGCTCGTGTGGTTCTTCACCAGCAAGAGCGAATCCGCGGCCGTCCGCGACCAGGCGGCCGAGCGCGCGATCACGGTGCTGGTGGTCACCTGCCCCGGGGCCCTGCTGATCGCGTACCCCACCGCCATGGTGGCCGCCTTCGCCGCGGCCGCACGACTGGGCATCATGGTGAAGAACACGCGCACCCTGGAGAGTGCCGCGGGCGTGGACACCGTGGTCATGGACAAGACCGGCACGCTGACCACCGGCAAGTTCAGCGTGAGCCGTCTGGCCCCGGCGGAGGGCGTGGACCCGGCGGTGCTGCTGCAGGCCGCCACCGACGCCGAGCAGAGCAGCAATCACCCGCTCGCACGAAGCATCCTGGAAACCGCCGAGAAGGCGCGCATCGCCGCGCGGCCCATCCGCGACTACCAGGAGATCCATGGCCGCGGCGTGAGCGCCGTGACCCCCGACGGCATGGTGCGGGCCGGCCGCGCCCAGTGGCTGCTCGAGCTGCAGCCCGGCATCGCCCCCGAGGTGGAGAAGGCGAGCGAGCGCATCGAGGGGATGAGCGGCGTGCACGTGATGGTGGGCGACCGCTACCTGGGCGCCGTGGGACTGGAGGACAAGCTGCGGCGCAACGCCACCGACGTGGTGACCCGCCTGCGCCAGCTGGGCGTGCGCCGCGTGTGCATCTTCACCGGTGATCGGCTGGGCGTGGCCAAGCGCGTGGGCCAGGCGGTGGGCGTGGATGCCATCGAGGCGGAGTGCCTGCCCGAGGAGAAGCACGAGGAGCTGAAGTACCTGATCCGCAAGGGCCACCGCACGCTGGTGGTGGGCGACGGCATCAACGACGGCCCCATCCTGGCCAGCGCCGACGTGGGCGTGGCCATGGGTCTCTCGGGCAGCGACATCGCCACCAACTCGGCCGGCGTGGCCCTGATGAACGACGACCTTCGCAACGTGCCCTTCCTGCTGGAACTGGCCCGGCGTGCCCGAGGCGTGATCGGGCTGAACATCGCGGCGGCACTGGCGCTGGCCGTGGTGGGCCTGGCCCTGGCGGCCACCGGACGCATCCAGATCTGGATCACCCCCTTCTACCAGGCCGCGGCCTACATCTTCGTCATCGCCAACTCGCTGCGGCTGGTCCGATTCGGCGAGGACGTGATGGACGCGGAGACCCTGCGGGTGCAGACCGAGGCCAGCCGACCGGTGAAGCCCGTGCGTCAGGCCGACGCGCAGCGTGCGGCCCGCGGCTGAGGCTCACTTCCCGCCGCCCTGCTCCTTCACCGCCTGCAGGCAGCGTTTCGCCTCGTCCTGCGTGAGCGCATCCGGCCCGATGCGGATGGCCACCTGGCGATTCAGCGGCATGCCCAGCATGGCCATGTAGACGACCTGCCCATCGACCAGGAACACGATCTGCTTGTACATGTGGTCGGCGGTGGCGGCCTGCAGCACCGCACGATTGCCTTCACGCACGTTCAGGATGAGCGAGTCGCCGCTGGTGCTGGAGATGGCCGCGTTCTTGATGTCCTTGGGGGTGAGCAGCGGCGTCGGTGCCACCAGCAGCGTGCCGCCGCCGCGCACCGGCATCTCGGCCCAGCCCTCTCGCTTCTGGCCGCTGGCCAGGCGCAACTCGAACGCCGGCGCCACCACGGCAGCGGCGGCCGCGGAACCGCGCTCCGGACCCGCCCCGGGACCGGTGGCGCATGCCGCAAGGCACGCCACCGCCAGCGCGATCGTCGCGACCAGCCTCATGCCACGGTCACGCCGCCATCCAGGTACACGTCCTGGATGGCGTGGAGCAGTTCCACGCCTTCCTTCATGGGCCGCTGGAAGCTCTTGCGGCCGCTGATCAGGCCCATGCCGCCGGCACGCTTGTTGATCACCGCGGTGCGCACCGCCTCGGCCAGGTCGCCGGCGCCGCTGCTGGCGCCGCCCGAGTTGATCAGGCCGCTGCGCCCGCCGTAGCAGTTCAGCACCTGGTAGCGGCAGAGGTCGATCGGATGGTCGCTGCACAGGTCGGTGTAGAT
>RFOC01000112.1 GCA_009926815.1 Planctomycetota bacterium | reverse complement strand
CGCATCCACTGCACGAAGAGGAAGATGCCGATGCCGCAGACCACCAGCAGCACGGCATCCAGCGCCACGATGCCGGCCCACTTGCCCAGCAGGTACTGCAGGCGCGCCAGCGGCTTGGTCATGAGCTGCCAGATCTGCCGGTCTCGGATCTCGAACGCGACCGTGGCGCAGCCCAGCGTGAGCGTGAGACAGGCCGCGCAGACGTACGCCAGGTCCAGACCCCTGGCCATGAAGGTCTGGATCTGGTAGCGGAGCGGGCTCCGCGGATCGATGAAGAGCGGGATCAGCGGAAGCACCACCAGCAGCACCACGATGAAGCCCACGCTGATCCGCAGACGGACCGCCTCGCGCACCACCGTCTGGCCCACGGCCATCCAACCGCTGCGACCGCCCAGCAGCACGAGCAGCAGCCGCATGAGCAGGACGAAGCTGATCACCAGTCCCGCCATGCCCGTGGCCACGAACGCCACCGCCGGCCGGCCAGCGAGCAGTCCGATGGCGGAGATGGTCACCGTGACGCCCACCACGGTCAGGTAGCCCGGCAGCAGCCCGAACCAGATCGCCCCCACCGCGGAGGCCAGGAGGGCCGCGGCCGCGAGCAGCGGCGTCAGCGGATTCTCCACCAGGAACGTGGGCGCCCAGGCGGGCATGCGCGGCGCCAGCAGGATCTCCGCCACCATGGCCGGGTCCAGCACGCGACCCTTGCGATCGAACAGATCCGCGCCCACCGCGCGGAGCCGGTCACTGGAGAAGGTCTCGCCCAGGACCTGCACCTCACCCCGCTCCAGCAGCGCCACGGCCGCGGCGTCACGCTGCTCCAGGGTGGAGGCCCGGAGCGACTGCACCATGGCCTGTCGCCACGCATCCAGCCGGACGGCCGAGACCACGAACGGCGACATGGCGCCCCCGACCACCAGCGTCATGACCACGGTCAGCAGCCAACGCACGCTCGAGCGGCGCAACGCCTCGCGGATGCGCCCCCGGAGCGTTGGCACGGACTCGCTCACTTCTGGTCAGCCTCCCCGTCACCCAGCAGTCGGTCGAGCACGCCACGATCCACCTGCCCCGCCGGACGCGGCGGGCTGGGCGCCTCCGACCGGGCGGGAGCGGCCGGCGCATCCTGCACCAGCTCGCGCAGCAGCGGCTCCGATGGCGGTGCCACCGGTTCGGCCGCCCGCGGCGAGGGCTCGACGGGTCGCTCGCGGGCCAGCTCGGCCACCAGTCCGGCGCCCTCGGTCACCTCGCCCAGGAAGCCGGCCATGCGTCCACCGTGCAGCGCACCACTGGTGGCCACCTGCTCGGTGCGAGCCTGCTCCACGATGCGCATGAACAGGTCCTCGAGCCGCTGCCGCGGGGCCTGGATCCGCTCGATGCTCGCCCCCTCGCCCCGCGCCAGCGCCTGCTCCACCAGCGTGATGGTCTCGGGCCGGAGTCGCCGCGTCTCGATCAGCGTGTGGTTGGAGTCCTGCAGCAGCGTCTCGGCGGTGCCCTCGGCCCGGATGCGCCCGCCATAGAGGATGACCATGCGGTGGCACACGTCCTCCACGTCCGCCAGCAGGTGGCTGCTGAGCAGGATGGTCTTGCCGCGACGGCCGAGCTCCAGCAGCAGGTCCTTCACCTGACGGGTGCCGATGGGATCCAGGCCGCTGGTCGGCTCGTCCAGGATGAGGAACTCGGGATCGTTGATCAGCGCCTGGGCCAGACCCAGCCGGCGCGCCATGCCCTTGCTGAACTCGCCCACCGGCCTGTGCTGGACCTGGTTCAGGCCCACCATCTCCAGCAGCTCGCCCGCGCGACGACGACGGGTGCCTCGGTCGAGGCCGAAGAGCTTGCCGTAGTACTCCAGCGTCTCGATCGGGTTGAGGAAGCGATAGAGATAGCTCTCCTCCGGCAGGTACCCGATGCGGTTCTTCACCTGCACGTCCTCGGGGGAGCGTCCAAGCACGGTCAGCCGACCCCGGGTGGGCCGAAGCAGACCCAGGATCATCTTGATCGTGGTGCTCTTGCCGCTGCCGTTGGGTCCCAGCAGGCCGAAGATCTCGCGGGGCCGGATCTCGAAGTCGATGTCATCGACCGCACGGGCCCTGGCCCGCAGCCAGAAGTCGCTGAAGACCTTGGTCAGCCCGATCGCCTCGACGGCCTTCGCCTCGCCGGCCATCACTTGTTCTCCCGGCCGAAGCCCTTCTCGCCCTTCGCGTCCAGGCGACGGCCTTCCTTGTTGATCATGATCTGCCGCACGCCCAGGTTCCAGCTGGGCAGCATGGCCTCCTCGATCTCCCGGGCCCGGCGTCGGCGTTCCGCATCGGCGTTGCGCCGGGCCTGCATGATCTCGGGGCTGCTGCCGAAGGCGATCTGGCTCAGGCCAGTGCCAGGCGGAAGGCTGAACACCTCCACCTCCCTCTGGTCGAGCACGCTACGCACCGCCTCGAGCCACAGCTGACGAGCCAGCTGGCGCGGATTCTGGCGGAAGCTCTCGCGCAGGCCCTCGAGTCGACGCAGGTCCTTCGCCAGCGCGGCGCTGATCGCGCTCTGGTAGGAGCGCGCGCGATTCACGATGTTGCTGGCCGCACCGGCGATGTCCTTGCCCTCGAGCCGCTGGCCGATCTCTCGCATCATGGCGTCCGCCCGGGCCATGTCCCCCGAGGCGAGAGCCGCCTCGTAGGCGTCGATGCCGGCCAGAAGGTCCTGGTACTTCGGCCCCGCGGCGGAAAGCAGCGTGCCCGTGGCCTCCTGCCTCGCCTTCTCCACGGTGGTGCGGGCGTCCTCGCGGGTCTTCTGCAGGTAGCTGAGCTGGTTCCGCACCGCGAAGGGCGCGCTGCGCTCGGGCATGGTCACTCGCTGCACCTTCAGGCCGCTGGCCATGGCATCGAGCACCCGCTGGCTCTCGGCCTGGACCATCTGCGCGGGCACCTCGCGCTGCTCGACCAGCTCCTGCAGGCTCAGGCGCGAGGCCGCGGCCACCACGCCTCGCCGCAGGGCGGCCCGCACGATGGCATCCGAACGCTCCAGGTCCATCGACTCCAGGAAGCGGACGGGATCCTCGACCACGTACTCGGCCGTGACCTGCACGTGGGCCAGGTCGCCGTCGCCGGTGATCACCGAGCCATCCTTGCCCGGCATGATCGGCTTGTTCACGTCGGCGGCATCCACCTGCTGGTCGGTGGTGATGTTCTGTCCGCCGGTGTTGGGCCAGAAGTCGGTGCGGAGGTCCACCACGCGGCGGCTCTCGAACGACGTCACCTGTCCCACGGGGTAGGGCCAGAACGGGGTCAGGCCGGGCGCGAGCGCCTCCTGCCCCGGGTCGCCCACGATGCGGCCGAAGAGCAGCTTCACGCCGGTCGAGCCCTCCTGCACCGTCTGGAACCCGCTGAAGAGGAACGTCACCAGCAGGCCCAGGATCGCCACCTGCAGCAGTCGGTAGCTGAGCCGAAGCGAATCGGCCAGGCTCTGGTTGGCCGGATCCATGGCCGAGCGGATCGCCGCCTCGGCGGCTTCCGGCGCGTGGACGGCGAAGGTGGCGCTCGCCTCGCGGCGCGGCGCCTCGGGCTCCTGGCCCTCCTCCGCCACCGGGTCGCGCGGCTCGCTCACTTCCCGCCCCCGCCCTGGAACGATCGCTGCTGGGGCTGCGGAATGCCGTTGGCGTCCGTGGGCGCATCCAGGTCGATCATGTGGAACGGCGCCTTGGTCATGTCGGTCACGAAGGTGGTGCTGCCGGTCAGGCTGGCCCGGAGCGTGTCCAGCCACGCCAGGAAGATGGCCAGGTCAGCCTCCTGCTTCATCTGCTCGTAGTAGCGCGTCGCCTCGGTGTTGCCCACGGCCTCGATCTCCGCCGCCCACTGGTCGGCGAAGTTGCGAATGGTGTCGGCCTGGCTGGCCGCCTGGCTCTTGATGGCGTCGGCCTCGGCCTGGCCGCGGCTCTCCTCCAGGTTCGCCAGCGTCTCCTGCACCGCGCTCATGCGCTTGACCACGGCGATGGTGGTCTTGGGCGGCAGCACCACCTGGCTCAGGCCCACGCTGCGGGCCTCGACGCCCGACATGGGATTGCGGGCCAGGTCCTCCAGGATCGCCTGCTCCGCATCCGGCAGCCGGCTGTTGGCGCCGATCAGGTCGGTGAAGGCGAAGCGGCCGACGGCGCCGCGCAGGCTGGCGTTCAGTCGCGTCTCCAGTTCCTTGCCGGCCGAGTCGAGCGTGCCGTAGCTGGTGAAGAAGTCCATGGCCGTGTCGCTCTTGGGATCGACCCGCCACAGCAGGAAGGCCCGAACGACCACCTGCTGGCCATCCTTGGTCAGCACCGTCTCCAGGTTGCTCTCGCTCAGCTGGAGCCGCGTGTCCAGCTTGGTCACGCTGTCGATGAAGAAGGGCGCCTTGAAGTGCAGTCCAGGCTGGCGGACCACCTCCATGGGCTTGCCGAAGCGGGTGGCCACGGCCAGCTCGTGGTAGTTGACGGTGTAGGTGGTGTTGAACAGGGTCAGCACCAGCAGGATGACGGCTCCGGCGGCCACGGGAAGCGTTCGTGTCATGATCGGATCTCCTGCCTCATTCCTTCTTCTCGAGATAGTCGGCCAGGTTCAGGCCCGTGTCGGGCTGCTGCATCTGGATGTCCAGGCGCACCCGCGAGGGATCCACGCCCAGCACGTACTTCTGGCGGACGGAGGCCACGCTGCGGGCCAGGGTCTCCATGATGCGACGCTCCATGAAGAGCCGCGGCGCCGCATGGAAGGCGGCCGCCTGACCCAGCACCTCGCTGGCGGTCCGGCGAGCGTCCATGTGCAGGGACCAGCGACGGGCCTGCGCCTGGCGGATCTGCGTGGCGATCAACCCGCGGGAGTTGGCCAGCATGCCCTCCACCGCCCGGCGTGCCGACACGGTCTCGGCGTCCGCCTCGCCGCGCTCGCGAACCAGCGTGCGCCATCGCTCGATGCCCTGCACCACGCCCTCGGCGAGCCGGGCGTCACCGAGCAGCTTGGCCATGCTGGCGCCGATCAGTCGCTGGGCCTCCTCCTTCACCTTCCGCGCGTTCTGCACGTCGATGCTGAGTTCCTCGTAGAGCGTGGCGGCCTCGCCCGGGGGACGCAGTCCAGGAATCTGGATGCTCACCACCTGCACGCCGGCGCCCTGTCGATCGAAACTGGCCTGCAGGCGCTCGCGCAGGCTGGTGGCCAGCTGCGCACCGCTGGGACTGAGCACCTGATCCAGCGGCTGCATGCCCAGGAACTGGCTCACCTCGCGACGGGCGATCTCCCGCAGCGCCACCTCGCGGACCTCGAGCCCCTCCTTGCGCACGCGGGCATCGCTGGCGAAGCCCAGCCAGTCCATCAGGCCATCCGGCTTGATCCGCCAGTTCAGCACCAGGTCCGCGTCCACCAGCGCGAAGCGGCTCGAGATGCCGCTGAGCTGCGCCTCGGCCGCCTCGTCCGCCGCCTGCATGCCGCCCGGCACGGGGACCGGCGCGGCAGCCTGCGCGGCGCTGCCCGAGCCCAGGTCCTTCCGGACCTCCTCGCTCAGTCGCGGCGCGGCCACGATGTAGGGCCGTCGGTCCTCGTTCTCCTGCGCCTCGCTCCACAGGTTCACCTGCGCCACCTTCAGGCCCTTGCCCTGCAGCGGCAACGAGCGGACCCGGGCCATGTCGACCACCTCGGCGGTCTCCAGCGGCCAGGGCAGCTTGAACATGATCTCGCCCTGATGCACGCGGCCCGCGATGCCGCCGCCGCGCAGCCGGACCGCCTGCTGTCCGGGCCCGACCACCACCACGCAACTGAGCGCCACCAGCGCCACGGCGCCCAGCGCCAGCAGTCCGCCCGCGCTCCGCAGCAGCAGCTTGTAGCCCCAGCTCGAGGCGATGTCGAAGCCGAACTGGTAGTTCACCGCCTCGTTGATGCCCCGCACCAGGTTGTCCGGAGCCGCCAGCAGCCCCAGCACGCGGCTGTCGAAGGCCGGCCGTGGCATCTCGCCCGCGCGACGCGGCCGGTACAGGTTCAGGACCGCGTTCAGCAGGATCTCGGCGGCCATGGCCATCTGGCCCACGGCCAGGCCCGTGGCCACCCACTGCAGCACCGCCGGTCGCTGGAAGACGTGGAAGACGATGCCGACGGCCGTGGCCAGCGCGACCAGCGCCACGCCCACCATGAAGCCCGCTCCGCCCCGCAGGTGCTGCCATGCCGGCTGCCGCGACATGCCGGCCACGAAGCGGGCGAAGATGAAGGCCACCAGCGCGATCGAGAGGCAGACCGCCACCTGCCAGCCGAGCGATCCGCCCACCTGGAAGCCCGCCTCGGCGCCAGGTTCGTCCATGGCACGCAGGCTGGCCATGTTCATCCAGCCCACCAGCCCGAGCACCGCGGCGACGAAGAGGCTGACCCCGGGGACCAGCCACTGGTGCATCAGCCGGAGCCGCCTCGCCGCGGCGTCCTGATCGGTGGCCGACCGCTCGAAGATGGTCGCGTCACCCCGGCTGGCGGCCAGCTCCTCCCGCTCCATCGCCTCGAGTCGCTCCAGCCGATGCTGGTGGAACACCACCGCCAGGCACACCCAGACCGGGACGCCCGCGAAGCCGAACCAGCTGGCGACCATGAACGAGGTGTCGCCGGCCGCGCGACCGTACAGCAGCAGCGTCAGGCCCGCGGCCAGCTGGAGCAGCAGACCGAGCACGGCCACACGGGAGGCCTTCTGATAGGCGACATGATCCACGCGCATGCGGTCTT
>RFOC01000111.1 GCA_009926815.1 Planctomycetota bacterium | reverse complement strand
GGGCTTGATGCTGGGCGGTGCCGCGGATCCACCCTGAGGCACGACATCAGTCGGTTCGGCCGGCTTGGGCTGGGCAGTCTTCGGCGACGAGACGATCTTGCGGGTGATCAGGATCCGGGTCGTGTTGGGCGATGCCCCCTGGGCTTGGGCCAGCGCATCGAGGACGGTGATGCTGGGCTTGTCCATGGCGTACATGCCCGGCTGGTTCACTGCACCGATCACCCGATACTCGAACGCCCGACCATTCACGACCTCGACGAAAGCCTTGGGATTCTCGAGGACCTCCTTGAGCTTGCCCTCGATGTCCTTCTGCACCTCGGGAATGGTCCGGTCCTTCACGATCATGCGACCGATGATGGGAAGCGTGATCGCACCCACCTGGTCCACGACTCGATCGGAGACGTCCGTCTGGTCGGCAGCGATCAGCCGGGGGATGGAGATGCGGACGGCGTCACCCGGGGAGAGCCGGTACTCCTGAGGCGTTGGCTCGAGGTCCTCGGGCGTCGGCTGGGTCATCTCCGGCGCATCGGAATCCTGCTCGATCACGTCGATCCGGTTCAGGATCGGGATGGCCGTGGGCGTGGTCTCGAAGTAGCCCGTCCGGCTTGGATCCATGTAGCTGTCCGTCTCGCATCCCGGAAGAATGGGCGAGAGGATCAGGAGGGCCCCCACAAGGAGGGCACCGAAGCGATCGGACGGGATTCGGAAGTTCATGGGGGAAGGACGCCGGCTGTATCGGAAGAAGGGAGAGGCTACCTGCACCAAACGTGGTCTTCCACGGAAGGGTCACCCCGAGCGGAGCAAATGGGCTGTTGTCCGCACGAGTGATTGATAACACCATGCGGACTTTGTTGATCGCTCGATCCGCTTCGATTCAACAGAGCAAGTCCTCCAGCACCGCCATTCGAGCCGCGACGCCGTGGGTGACCTGGCGAAGGATTCGGACGCCGCCGTGCTCATCCGCAACGGCGTCGTCGATCTCGATACCCCGATTCACGGGACCTGGATGAAGCACAACTGCACCTGCTTTCAGCCTTTGCGCACGGTCGACCGTCAATCCGAAGAGCTGCCGATAGTCGGTTGAAACGCCGACCGATGATCCTCTCTCATTCTGGATTCTGAGAAGCATGATCGCATCAAGATCGCCGATGATCGAATCCATATCGTGCGATATATCAACCAGTTCGCTTCTTTTAACGATTCCACACTGCCCCTGACCCACCAACGAAGGCGGTCCGATGAGGGTCACCCGAGCCCCAAGTTCAGTGAGGCCATGAAGATCCGAATGTGCCACCCGGCTGCTTGCCACGTCGCCCACGATCCCGATCCGCTTGCCCTCGATGGCACCCAGCGACTCCCGAAGGGTCACCAGATCCAGAAGGCCCTGGGTGGGATGCTCATGCCGACCGTCCCCCGCGTTGATGACGGGAATCCGGACCCGCCGCGCCACCATGGCCGGGGCCCCGGAAATCGCGGTGCGGATGACGATGGCGCTCACCCCCATGGCCTCGACGTTCAGCGCCGTGTCGAGAAGTCCCTCGCCCTTGCTTGCACTGGAGCCGGAGGCGCCAAGCGTGAAGACCTGTCCGCCCAGCCGATGCACGGCCGTCTCGAAGCTGCAGCGGGTTCGGGTGGAATCCTCGAGGAAGATGTTGGCCACCACCTTGCCAGCCAGCAGCTCCTTCCGGGGGGCCAGTTGCTCGGCGATGGGAAGATTGGCCTGCGCCGCATCGAGCAGGGCCAGCAATCGCGCGCGGGAAAGCCCCTCGATCTGAAGGAAGTCCTTCTTCACGGGGGCAACGATATCCCAACCGGGAACACCGCGATCCCCGGGTCTTTCAGCCGCTAGGCTGAGTGGATGGCCCGACGCCTGTGGGTGACCGCGGACACGCACTTCGGCGAGAGCGACGCCATCGCCACCTTCGGGCGACCCTTTCCCGATGCATCCGCCATGGACGGCGCCATGGTCGACGCCATCAACCGCCGCGTCGGCGTCCGCGACCGCCTGCTGCATCTGGGCGACTTCTGTGGACCCCATCCGGAGGGACGGAAGGCGCAGGTGGCCCACGCCAAGGCCGTGCGCAGCCGCATCCGCTGCCGTCGGATCGTGCTCATCCGCGGGAACCACGATCCCGATTCCCGTCCCTTCGAGCGGCTCTTCGAGCGGGTGCACGACCTGCTGTCATGGCGGGCATCGGATCGACTCCGCGTGAATGCCTGTCACTGGCCCATGCGCCTGTGGCGCGGCCAGTTTCGCGGAGGCGTGCTGCTGCATGGACATGCGCATGGTGGGCTGAGCCGCATGGGACGCTCGATCGACGTGGGCGTGGACTGCTGGCGCTTCGAGCCCGTGCCCCTGGAGCCACTCCTGGCGTGGATGCGGCGCATGCCCTTCGATGACCCCACGGAGTGGCCGAGGATGCAGCGCGACATGGATCCCTCCGCGCTGCCCGATCTTCCGTTGCCGGAGGTAGCATCGTGAAGGTGATCGCGAGGCTTCGCATGCCGACGCACGGAGCCGCCCTGGCATGGGCCGTCGGCTGCGCGACGCACGCCCCCATGATGGGCGGCACGCCGATCGTGCCCATCACGCCCCAGGTGGCCACCGGCGTGTGGACCATGACTGACGAGCGCAACGAGACCTTCAACGCCATTCTCCGCCCGGATGGCTCCGCCACCAGCACCTGGAGCCGCGGCACCGACGGCGCCCGAGGCGAGCAGGGTGGCTGGAGCGTGCGCGATGGCCGCCTGGTCATGAAGTGGACCGACGGCTGGACCGACATCGTGCAGCTGGGCCGCTTCGGATACGAGAAGCTCTCCTACGGACCGCGGGATGTGGAGCGGGACTTCCCGGAGTGCTTCGGGCAGGCGGTGAAGCTGATGGACGAGAGCGGCCGCTGGGTGGGCGTGTGGCGGACCAGCAGCGTGGGCGACCGAACGAAGGGCGAGGAGATGTTCGTGTGCCTCTCGAGTGACGGGAAGGCCATGAAGAGCATCGATGCCATCAACACCGGCTGCTGGCAGATGCAGCCCGATGGCGCGGCCATCTACTGGAGCGATGGGTGGTTCACGCTGCTCTCGCTCGCCGGCGACCATGCGGTGGGCCGAAGCTGGGCCCCGGGCGTGGACCGTGGCGGAACGCCCTCGGGTGAGGTGGACTGGACGGAGGTGCGCGAATGAGAACGTGCCTGATGCTGACGCTGGTCGCCCTGACGGGGTGCGAGACGTCGCCCTTCCCCGACTCGATGACCCCCACGCAACTGCAGCAGCGGCAGTTCGACTCGGGCGGCATGTCGATGCCGTACTACGACCTCAACGACGGCGACAACGAGGATCCGTGCTTCGACAACGCCGCGTACCCGAACTCGGACCAGCCCTGGTGGAACAGTCCGGGCTACGAGGGCGGCTGAGACTCACTCCGTCGCGTCGATGCGCCACAGACTGCCGGGCCCGGACTCGGTGCCATCGAAGGCGCAGAGCACCAGTTCGCCATCGTGCAGTTCGCCGAAGCTGCTCCACATGCTCCGCGTTCCCTGTCGCCTCCAGACCACCACCGGGTCGCCGCAACCGGAGGCATCGCATCGAAGGCCCCAGATGGTGCCGAAGGCGTAGTCCGCGTACAGGTAGACGCCGCGAAGCGTGGGCAGGCGCTCGCCGCGATAGACGAAGCCGCCGGTCACGCTCACGCCCTCCGAGTGGCCATATTCCGCGATCGGATCGATGAAGCGGGCCGGTGCCGCGCCGGGCTTCCCGCCGGCGAACTCGTGACGGCCCTCGCGCGGGTTCCAGCCGTAGTTGCCGCCCCGCTCGATGATGTCGATCTCCTCCCAGGCGTTCTGGCCCACATCACCGCCGAAGAGCCGCCCGCTGCCGCGGTCGAAGCTCATGCGCCAGACGTTGCGAAGGCCCAGGGCCCACACCTCCGGACGCGTTCCCTGCACCCCCACGAATGGATTGTCCTTGGGGATGGCGTAGGCCTTGCCCGCTTCCTCGCGATCGACATCGATGCGGATGACCTTGCCCAGCAGCGAACCGGGATTCTGGCCATGCCCCTGCGGGTCGTTCGCCGCGCCTCCGTCACCCAGGCTCAGGTAGAGCATGCCATCGGGTCCGAAGAGCACGGTGCCGCCATTGTGGTTGGCGTAGGGCTGGCCCACCTCGAGCAGCACCTTCGCCGAGGCGATGTCGGGCCGGCCCGTGGCCTTGTCCACCGTGAAGCGCGTGAGCTCGCTCCGGCGTGGCCGACTGGCGGTGTAGTACAGGTAGACGAATCCGTTCTCCCGATGCTTCGGGTGGAAGGCCATCGAGAGCAAGCCCTCCTCGTTGCCCTGGTCGTTGACCTGCTTGCGGATGTCCAGCCACGTCACGCCCTCGGTCGCCTGGGGCGACTGCAGATCCAGGCGCAGCACGCGGCCCGCCTGCTCGAGCACGAAGAGGCCGCGATCATCGCCCGGCGCCTGCAGGGCCTGGACCGGACGCAGGAGTTCCATCTGCGGGAAGAGGCGCGTGAGCCGGATCCTCGGGATGGCCGCCTGGCGACCGGGATCCGCGGGTGGCGCGAACGCCAGCAGAAGCGCGCACAACGGCAGGAATGTCTTCATGACATGGACGCCTTTCGCGGAACCTGAGGGGGTCGATGCAGCCTTTCCACCAGCAGGCTGGCCAGGAGATCGATCGAGCGGGGTGCCGAGCCCTCGGCCTTGTTGTTGATGATCACGAAACTTGCGGCTCCCGCGGCCTGCGCAGCCGCCACCAGGTCCGCCACCTGATGGCGGGCGGGCAGGTCCGGGGCCGAAGCCTGGTCGAACGGCTCGAAGCGCCGACGCGCCTCCTCGTATCCCAGGCCGTGCCCCAGCAGCCAGCGCACCACCAGCGGACGCTGGGGCGACCAGTGCCAGCCCGCGCCGAGCAGCGCGGACGCGGCGTCACTGACCGAGGGCATGGTCGGCAGGAGACCCAGCGCCGGAACCGCGCCCACGGCCTTGAGCACCTGCACGAACGCGGCCAGAGGCCGACCCCTCAGGAAGGCGGCGTTCCGGAACTCGACCGCGTAGGTTGGACCCGCGGGCAGTCGTTCCAGGAAACGACCCAGACGATCGAGCACCGCCGCCTCGTCGCCCACCACCTCGCGCGGACCGAGGCTGAGCGAGGGAAACTGGAACACGATCGGTCCGCACGCGATGCCCAGCCCCTCGACCAGGGGATGCACCACGGCGTCCGTGGCCCACGCGGCATCCAGGAAACGGGGATTCGGCGCGCCATGCCCGTGGGCCAGGACGGTGGAGCCCATGGTGGTGCCGTCCGCCTGGAGGTTCGGACGGGTGAGGCCCTGATGCGCCTTGACCACGAACCGGAAGCTCGCGGGCACCTGCGCCGCAAGGTGTCGAAGCGTCTGGACGGAGGGCACCTCGTAGAACGCGCGATCAAGACCCACGGTGCGATGCAGTCCATGGTGCGCGTAGGCCGCCAGTCCCTCCGAGGCCAGCGACGCGACCGGCGCCGATGCCGCGTACACCAGCCCGCGCCATCCGGCGAAGGACCAGCTGCTGGTGCCCAGATGAACTCCGATGGGCAGGGACGCCGCGGCCGCCTCGCCCTGGACGTTGCGAGGCGCCGGCGGAACCACCTCCATGGCACGATCGGCCGCCGAGGTCGCGAAGAGCGAGGGTTCGGGATCGGAGGATCGGCGACGAGCCATGACGCCAACGGTAGCCGCACGATCCCTAGACTTCACCGCATGACCGAGGAGGTCCCCAGGCGGCGCGTGGAGTCGCTGGAGGCCCTTGTGGAGGGGCCCGGAGCCGATCTGCTTCGATACGTGGAGGCGCATCCCCAACCCGGGCCGGCGGATGTGCAGCGATGGCGTGGGATCATGCCCGCCGAGGTGGTGTCCATGGCCATGGACGTGGCCGCTGGTCGGCGCTCGCTGCGCGGTCGCCGATCGGATTGGGCCGAGTTCTGGGCGGATCGCGAGGGTGCGGCGCAGGCCAGTGACGAGGCCAGCGCCGTGTGGAAGGCCCAGCGACTTCGAGGCCCCCTGCCACTGGTGGACCTCTGCTGCGGCTGCGGGGCGGACCTGAAGTCGCTTCGGCAGGTGGTGCCGGTGGCGCGGGGCATCGACCTGCGGGAGGATCGCGCGTGGATGGCGGCGCGCAACTCGGGCTGCACGACGGTGGTGGGCGACGTGGCCAACCTGGACATGGACGAGCGCGTGGCACACATCGATCCCGCCCGTCGCGACGAGGTGCGCGGACGGCGTCTGCATGGCTGGCACGAACTGCTCCCTGGGCCGGACTGCATCCTTGCACTGGCTCGATCGCTTCAGGCTCTGGCCGTGAAGCTGGGACCGGGCATCGAGCTCCCCGGGGAGGCTCGTCCACCCGGATCCGAGCTGGCATTCCTGGGTCGAGAGGGTGCACTCACGCAGGCCGTGCTGCTCACCGGATCGGCGGCGTGGCACGCGGGACACAACACGGCCGTGCGGCTGGAGGCGCGCGCCGAGGTCCATGGTCCGCCGACGTGGTCCGTGCGCGGCGGCGCCACCGAGTGGCCCGCCGTGGACCGATGGGAGAGGTTCATCGCCGAACCGGATGCCTCGCTCGAGCGATCCGGGCTGCTTCCACGGGTCGCTGCGCCACTGGGACTGCATGAACGGGCGCCAGGGCTTGGGCTCTGCAGCCGCGACGCGGGCCCTCAGGGTGATCCGGCGGAGGCATGGTTCCGCTGGTTCGAGCGGATCGAGGTCATGCCGGCCAGGCTTCCAATCGTTGCGCGGCGCCTTCGAGAGCTGGATGCGGGCGACGTCGCCGTGAAGGTGCG
>RFOC01000012.1 GCA_009926815.1 Planctomycetota bacterium | reverse complement strand
GGACGGTTTCCGCATCGATCCCGCGGCCATCGAGCGGGCCATCTCGCCGCGCACCCGCGCGATCATCCTGAACAGCCCCAGCAATCCCTGCGGCGTGGTGCAGTCGCCCGCGGTGCTCGAGCGGCTCTTCGAGGTGCTGGCCGCCCATCCGCACGTGGCGGTGATCAGCGACGAGATCTACGAGAAGCTGATCTATCCCGAGATCGACCCGGGCGTCCGGCACGTGAGCCCCGGCGCGGATCCCCGCCTGGCCGAGCGCACCATCACCATCAACGGCCTCAGCAAGGCCTACGCCATGACCGGCTGGCGGGTGGGCTACCTGGCGGCGCCGGGCGACGGCGGACGATTCGCGCGAGAGGCCATCAAGCTGCAGGGCCAGCTCACCAACAGCATTCCCACCTTCATCATGCCGGCCATCGTGGAGGCGCTCGAGCGCGGCGCCGAGGGCGTGGAGTCCATGCGGCGCGAGTTCGCCCGTCGAGCCGGCATCATCCACGGCCTGCTGCAGGCCATTCCGCGCTTCCGGTCCACCGCGCCCAGCGGTGCGTTCTACAGCTTCCCGTGCATGAGGGCGTGCATGGGTCTTCGCACGCCGGCGGGCCGCACGATCGATTCCGCCCAGGCGTTCGCCGAGGCGCTGCTCGACGAGGCGCTCGTGGCCGCGGTGCCTGGCGAGGACTTCGGCGCCGGCGCCGCCAGCAGCGTCCGCTTCAGCTTCGCCTGCAGCGAGGAGACCCTTCGCACCGGCATCGCCCGCGTGGCCACGTTCGTCGGTTCGCTGGCCTAGCAAATGCGGCGGAACACGGCCCCCGCCGATCAGGCCCGGGCAGGTTCCTGGCGGGGACAGGCGATGGCGATCACCAGTCCCGCAAGCACCGCCACGCGGGCCGCGGTCAGCAGGGGCATGGACAGGCCGGCGGCCGACCAGCCCAGCACCTCGAGCGGAGCCAGCAGGAAACCCGCCACCAGCGAGGGGACGGCGGCCAGCAGGAGTCCACCCAGGCGGCTCGACGGCTCCAGTCCAAACAGCACGACGCCCATGGTGAGCGTGGCGAAGAACAGGATGGGCAGCACGGGCGCGGAGGAGCCGGGCAGGAGCAGGGCCAGTCCAGTGGTCAGCGCGGCCACGGGCATCCATGCTCCGCAGGTGGCGGCCCAGCCATCCAGTCCTCGAAGGAGCCCAAGAGCGAGCAGCGAGGCACCCAGGATGGCCGCAAGCATGATGGCTGCCTGCCAGATGGGGCCCGAGGCCGGCCAGTACGCGAGGCGATAGGCGTCCAGTTCCGAGGCGCCCTCGGCCACCGTGGCAGGGCCGAACACCCCCAGCCACTCCACGGTGATCAGCAGCAGCCAGCAGGCCGCCACCGAGGCCAGCATGCATGCGCCCGCCCGGCACGCGGCGGAGAGCACGTCCATGGAGGAACTCACGCGTCGCTTGGCTCCCAGCCAGCCCATCGCCGTGATCGCCAGCAGGCACCCGCACGAGACCACGGTGCCGGTCCGCTCGGGCCACCAGGCCAGCCGCCCTCCACCCAGATCCACGAACACGGCATCGCCGGTGGAGGGCACGCGATCCGCGGGGTCCAGTGCCAGGCTGAACACCGCCAGGGTCACCGCATCGCCCAGATCCTGCAGCCCGTCCAGATCCGCGTTGTCCCACGTGTCGCTGGGGGCGTGATAGTGGTCCAGTCCCTGGATGAGCGCGAAGTTGAGGCCCGGGATGCCGGCCTTGCGGAACACCATGAAGTCCGAGGCGGTGGGCGCATGCTCGGCGACCTCGGCGAAGAGGCTGTTGGCCACCACCCGCTTCATGTTCGGCGTGATGGCGCGGAGCACGTTGGCGCTCTCGGGCCCCACCTCGTAGAGCAGGGCGGGTCCGCCGTTGCCCCGGCTGTCCACGTTGATCACCGTGCCCACCTCGGACATCCATCGGTGGTTGTTGACGAAGAGGTCTGCGCCTCGCAGTCCCGATTCCTCCGCATCGGTCATCAGCAGGATGACGTCGCGACCCTTCCAGCGGCCATCACGAAGGAATTCGGCGATCTCCAGCGCGATCGCGACCCCCATGGTGTTGTCGCCCACGCCGGGACTGCCGGGCACCGTGTCATGGTGGGCGACCAGCAGCACCGCCTTGCCCGGGCTCGAGCCCGCTCGGCGGGCGAGCACGTTCCGGATGGTGGTGTCCTTGCCCTGCAGGCGAACGGTGGCCTCCTGGATCTCCGCATCCAGTCCGCGGGTCCTGAACCACTCGCGCATCCGCTCCACCGCCGACACGTTGTTGTTGCTGCTGGTGGGCCTCGGGCCCTCGCCCAGCAACTGTCGCGCTCGTTCGGCGGCGCGCGGGGCGGAGAAGTTGGGTTCCGAGCGTGCGGGCGTGGGCGTCAGACCCGGCAGCGCGAGCAGCGCCCCCAGCAGCAGGGCGGCCAGCATGGCGACCAGCCGCTTGAGCGGCGAGGGCCAGAAGGGGGAGGGGGAGGCCGTTCCGGAACGCAGGGCGGCCGCCGAGGCCGCCTGACTCACGAGGCGCCCACCGTGACGGGCACCGGCATGGGCCGGGGCTCGTAGTTGGGAGCCACCGCGATGTTCAGCGGCAGCCGCTTGCCCTGCGGATCGCGGGGGATGTTCTCGCCGTCGATCATCCGCTGGATCGCCATGATGCCCTCGATGAGCATCTCGGGTCGCGGCGGGCAGCCGGGCACGTACACGTCGACCGGGATGAACTGGTCCACGCCCTGCACCACGGCGTAGGTGTCGAACACGCCGCCGGTGCTGGCGCAAGCCCCCATGCTGATCACCCACTTGGGCTCGGCCATCTGCATGTAGATGCGCTGCAGCACGGGCAGCGTCTTCACGCTCACGCGTCCGGCCACGATCAGCAGGTCACTCTGTCGCGGGCTGAACCGCATCACCTCGGCACCGAATCGCGCCAGGTCGAAGCGGCTGCAGGCGGTGGCCATGAGCTCGATGCCGCAGCAGGCGGTGGCGAAGGGCATGGGCCACACGCTGGAGCGGCGGGCCCAGTTGATCACCCTGGAGCTGGGTGGTCAGGACGCTGTCGGCAGGAAGGGCGGATTCAAGTCCCATGGGAGAGCGGATGGTAGGGGAGGCGGCGAGGCGGGGCGAGGGGTCAGGCCAGCAGGCGTTCCAGAGCCCGTTCGTCGGCTGCCAGGGTGAAAAGCCGGTCCAGGCGCATGAGTCGGAGCAGTTCCAGCAGCTCCATCGAGGCCCCGAAGAGCACGGGTTTCATCCTCGCCTGCTCCGCCCGGTTCCGCAGGTTGACGCACATGCCCAGGCCAAGACTGGTCAGCGAGCGGACCTGACTCAGATCCAGGATGAAGCATCGGCCACGCCCCGATTCCCCCATGGCCTCGATGGCCGCGGCCACCTCCTCGGTGATGGTCGGCACCTCGCGAGTTCCCGGGGCAGGGGCGAGAACCATGGCCCTCAGGTGGCCCTGCTGGCTCCGGCAATGCGTGTGATCCGTCTTTTGATCCATGGGGCTCGCTCAGGCTCTGGACGAATGTCCCCGGACACGGGAGAGTGTACCGGTCCCCATGCGGCTTCCGCTCCCCATCCTGCTGATCGCGCTGGCCACGGTGGTGTCCGCGGCCCTCGCGGATCCTCCGCCGTCGGCCCCGGCGGCGCTGGAGGAGAGCAGCAAGGCCTGGTCGGAGGTCCGTGAGCGGCTGCCCACGTTCCGGTTCGCCTCGACGCCGCATTACATGCTCCTGACGGATGCGCCGCAGGAGAACGTGAAGAAGGTGCTCGACATGCTCGAGTCCACGCACGACGCCTTCCATGTCGATTGCCGGAAGTTGCAGCTGGATCCCGCACCTCTGCGGCACAAGCTGGTGGCCGTCCTGTTCGCGGACAAGAATGCGTATCTCGACTTCGCCAGGACCGTGGATCGGGTGGATCGCAAGGGTGTGGCCGGCTACTACCAGCCGCAGTCGGATCGACTGGTCATCTACGACATCTACAGTTCGCCCGACCTCCAGAAGAACCTCAAGATCCTGCGCGACAACGAGCGCAGGATCACCCAGTCGGCGCCGGCGAACAAGAGGAATGAGCTGCTTCAGAAGAATCGGGCGGAGCGGCGAAAGCTCATCGGGCAGGCCGAGGACAGCTTCCTGGCCACCGTGGGCCACGAGGCGGCGCACCAGCTCTTCTTCCACACCGGAGTGCAGGATCCAGGCAAGGCGTATCCGCTGTGGGTGGCCGAGGGCCTGGCCACGGTGTTCGAGGTGGAGGATGCGGATGACAAGACGGTCGGTTTCTTCAATGACAACGATCGGCTGCGCAAGACCAAGCGGGCCGCCACCGCGGCGGATCGCCTGGTGCCCCTTCGCGTCCTGGTGACCACCGACAAGCCGGGCGCCGGTGCCGATGCCGTTTCGGAGTTGAAGGAGTTCTACGCCCAGTCGCACGTGCTCGTCTCGTGGATGGCCCGGTCCCGACCCACGGAGTTCCGTCTCTACCTGCAGGCGCTGCGCGAGGGCATCCATGGGGATCCTCGGCGTCGACAGCCGGTCTTCGAGTCGATCTTCGGGCCCGTGGCGGCCCTGGAGCGCGTGTGGCTTCGAGCCGAAGCCAGGCGATGGGTCGAGCTCTGGGACACGCCGGCGGGTCGGCGACTGAAGGACTTCGAGGCCCGGGGTGGCGCGCCGCAGGAAGACAGCCGCGACGATGACGCGGCTCCCGCGCAGGTCGAGCCGGGTGACGCCGGCGACGCCAGGCCCGCGGGCACGGAGCCCTCGAAGGCCCCGCCACCCGGCGGTGCGTCCTCAGCGCCCTGAGCCTTCCTCGCCTCGGAGCAGCCCCTCCAGGCCGCGCCGATCAAGCGCGTCCCAGAGCACGGCGACCTGCAGGCCCACCAGGACCACCAGCCAGATCACGTACATCCAGAACATGAACACGGGGACCAGGCCCAGCGAGCCGTAGACCAGGCTCAGGCTCAGCGTGCGGCTCACGTAGAAGTGCAGGAAGGAGCGGCAGAGCTCCAGGCCGATGGCGCTCAGCAGCGCGCCCGCGGCGGCGGCGCGCCAGCGAGGAGGCTGGCTGGGCACCGTCAGGTAGACGGCCAGCATGAGCGCCCAGAGCACCAGCGTGGCCCACATGATGCGCACGCTGCCCAGCAGCCATGACCACCGGGGCAGGCCGGCCGCGGCCTCCTCCACGGCGCCTCCCACCAGCGGCACCAGCGCCAGCAGCAGTGGACCGGCGGTGAGCGCGAACCAGTAGGTCACCACGCGCTTGGGCCAGCTGCGGCTGCGGTCGGTGCGGCAGATCAGGTTGAAGCAGTCCTCGATGGTGGCCACCACCCACACCGCGCTGAAGATGAGCACGCCGGCGCCGACCCAGCCCAGCGCCGAGAGATCCAGCCGGGCGGCGTCCTCGATCACGCCCCGAAGCCAGTCGGAGAGCTGCACGGGACCGCTGGACTTGCCGTCCGGCGACTGGATCTGGAGCTTGTCCAGGCCAAGTCCCGAGAGGGCCTCGCCCACCATGGGCCCGAAGCGCTCGCCGGCGATGGTCTTGAAGACCAGCGTGGCCACCACCAGCACCGGGAGCAGTCCCAGCAGCGTCCGGTACGCCAGCGCGCTGGCCATCTGGCTGGCCCGGTCCATGGCGATCCAGCGGCGAAGCACGCCCACATGGTGCGAAAGGCCCAGCCAGCCGCGGTCCTGCCGGGCGACGGTGGAGGAGGTGTCCATGCCGAAAAGTGTACGGGCGGGCGCGTACCATCCCGGTCCCATGCCACGCCAGCGACGAGGTCCATCGCATCCGTTCAACGACGACCGGCGCGGCGAGCGCATCCAGAAGGTGCTGGCGGCCGCCGGCGTGGCCAGCCGCCGCGATTGCGAGGCCATGGTCGAGGAGGGCCGCGTCAAGGTGAATGGCGTGGTGCTCGACGGTCTGCCTGCATGGGTGAATCCTGCCGAGGACCGCATCGAGGTGGACGGGCGTCCGCTTCGGCGCGCCGAGCAGCACGTCTACATCATGCTCTTCAAGCCCAAGGGCATCGTGTGCACGAACGAGGATCCCGAGGGCCGGCGCCGCGCGATCGACCTGATCGACCACCCGTTGAAGGCGAGGATCTTCCCCGTGGGCCGGCTGGACATGGATTCCAGCGGCCTTCTGCTGCTGACCAACGACGGCGAGCTGGCCAACCGGCTCACGCATCCCCGCTTCGAGGTGCACAAGACCTACGAGGTCACCGTGAGCGGTCGGCTGGATGATGCGGCGGTCCGCCAGCTCAGCGAGGGCGTCTTCCTGCCCGAGCGCGACGAGCCCGGGACGCGCACCGGGCGCAGTCGGCTGAAGCTGCTCGGACGCGACGGCACCAAGACCACGTTGCTGATGGAGCTGCGCGAGGGCCGCAACCGCCAGATCCGCCGCATGATGCTTCGGCTGGGGCATCCGGTGCGGCGCTTGCGCCGAGTGAGCATGGGGCCGCTGCGCCTGAAGGGCATTGGCGTCGGCGCGTGGCGCGAGCTGACCTCGCAGGAACTTCGCGAGCTGCGCGAGGCGGCCTTCCGTCCGGCGGCCGATCGGGCCCGTCGCGACGAACGCGGCGCCGGATCCTCCCGCGGCGCTTCCGCCTCGCTCGACCTGGCCCCGGCCTCGCGCACTCGCGGGGGTGCTGCGGCAGCCGATCGCCGCGGGGGCAAGGCTCCGCGCGGTCCCCGTCGCGGCGGTCCACGAACCCGGCGGACGCGTTGATCCGCGCTGCCGCGGCGGCGTAGCATGTCGACATGCCCATCTACGAGTACGTCTGCGAGGCCGACGGCGAGGTGATCGAGTTGCTGCGCCCCATGTCGGACGCCGACAAGCCGGTGGAGGATCCCGCAGGCAAGGGACGACGCTTCGCGCGGCGGCACAGCGTGTTCGGCGTGAGTGGCGCGGCCCAGTCTGGCGCGACCTCGCTGCCCATGGGTGGGTGCTGCCCGTGCGGCAAGCCGCAGTCCGCCTGCGGACGGAACTGATCGGGTGATCCTGCACGGCGTGGATTTCTCCGGAGCCGACGCGGGCGGCGCCGCCAAGATCCGCATGGTCTCCAGGGACCTGGACGCGCCGCGCACTCCCATCCGCCAGCAGGGGCGTTTCGATCGTCGTGGCCTGGTCCGGCGGATCCTGGAGCTCGCGGCCGATGGAGGCCAGCACCTGGTGCGCATCGATGCGCCCTTCGGCCTGCCCCTGGAGACGCTTCGCCGCGCCGAGGTGGAGCCGTCCTGGAAGGCCATGGCGGCGTGGATGGCCGGCTTCGGGTCCCCACGGCGGTGGCGGAGCGAACTCCGGCAGGCGGATCGCAGGGAGCCGCGGCGCATCTGCGACCACGCGTTCCACACACCCATGGCGCCCATGAACCTGCGGGTGTTCAAGCAGACCTGGACGCTGATCGCCGAGGTGCTCGGGCCGCTGGCGGAGGCCGGCATCCGCATCGAGCCGGTCATGGCCGGCGATTCGCCCGTGACCGTCTGCGAGGGGTGTCCCGCCAGTCTCCTTCGCCTGCTGGGCTGGCCGGATCACGGCTACAAGGGTTCCGGCGAGCCGCCGCGGCGGGTCCGCGCGGATCTGCTGCAGCGGCTGGGCCGAAGAAGCGTGGTGGTGCCACGCGAGATGGCCGAGGCGGCCGAGTCCGACACCGAGGGCGATCTGCTGGATGCCATGCTGCTCACCCTGGATCCGCTGCAGTGCGTTCCGCCGGCGGAAGCCCTGGTGGAGGCGTGGGTCTACTGAGCGGTCACACCCCGCGCGTCTGCGGATCCCAGATCACCTTGTGCAGCTGGCTCTGCATCCGAACCGGCAGCCGGTCGGCCAGGATCCATGCCGCCAGGTCGCGTGCCGCAAGCCCGGGACTTCCCCGGATCTCGTCGTTGCCGGCCTGCGCCCACGCGGCGCTCATCAGCACGCAGCCCACGCGTTCCGCCAGGCCGTGCCTGGCCATGCAGTCCCGCGCCCATTCGTAGTCGGCGCGGTCGGCGATGACGAACTTCACCTCGTCGCGCCGGGTCAGGTGGGCCAGGTTGCCCCACAGGTTCCGGTCCGCCTCGCCACTGCCGGGGCACTTGAGGTCCATGATGCGCACGCAGCGGGCGTCAAGCGTCGAGATGTCCAGCGCCCCGCTCGTCTCGATGGTGGTCTCGAATCCGGCATCGCAGAGCGCGTGCACCAGGCCCAGGCACGCGCGCTGCGCCAGCGGCTCCCCGCCGGTGACCTGCACCAGCGGACAGCCCACGCGGCGGGCCTCCTCCAGCAGGCTGGGAATGGTTCGGGGACCGCCCTCGCGGAAGGCGTAGCTGGTGTCGCACCAGTGGCAGCGGAGGGGGCACCCGGCCAATCGGATGAAGAAGCAGGGCATGCCCGCGCGGCTGCCCTCGCCCTGGATGGAGTGGAAGGTCTCGTGGATCCGCAGGGACCCCGACGCCGCGGCCGGATCATGGATGCGAAGGGCCGTCATGCGTGAATCGCGGCGATCGCCGCGGCTGGAATGCCCAGAAGAGGACTCGAACCTCCAAGGGATTGCTCCCACCAGCACCTCAAGCTGGCGCGTCTGCCAATTCCGCCACCTGGGCAAGCCGGTCCCGTGACCGGGGCGACAAGTGTAGCCCAAGCCGGCCTGGACCGCATCCGCCCGCAAAACGTGAGCGGGCGGCCATGGCGGCCGCCCGCTGGGGTTCAGGGGATGCCTCGGACGATCACGGGCAGTTGCCGAAGGCCAGCAGCATCACGCCGATGTCGCCGGCGTCCACGATGCCGTTGCCGTCGATGTCGGACGGGCAGGCACCACTGCAGTTGCCGAAGGCGAGCAGCAGCACGCCGATGTCGCCGGCATCCACGATGCCGTTGCCGTCGATGTCGGACGGGCAGGGGGACTGGCAGCCAATCGCCGTGACCGTGATGTCGTCGACCGCGGACTCCACCAGGCTTCCGCCGGCGCCCTCATCGAGCGAGATCACGCGGACCCGCACCGTCGGTCCCAGCGTGATGAACTGGTCGAGGCGGTACTCCTTCAGCGCCCAGGCGTTCAGGTTGGTGTTGATCGAGTCCAGCTGGACCCACGTGGTGCCGTTGGCACTGGCCTGGATCAGCAGCGGATCCTCGTTGGGAAGTGCGCCGCCGTTGTTGCTGTGCCAGTAGTACAGGCTCAGCACCGCGGCGCTGGCGCCAGTCAGGTCGAACACGGGCGAGAGCAGCGTGGTGCGGCCGCCGTCCACGTCCGCGGCACCGGCGGCGCCGCCCACCGTGCCCTGTCCCGTGAAGAAGCAGTTGCTGCCACTGCGCGGATTCTCCGGCTGTGCCGTGGTGCCCACTGGATTGCCACGGGTCCACTGACCGGCTGTCGCCGTGTCACCGGTGATGCCGAGCGTCCAGCCCTTCACGGTCTCCACGTCATCGGTGAACGCCGTGGCGACCGAGGTGGCGGAGGTGGAGGTGAGCAGGGTGGTCGGCGCATTGCTCGGGTTCCGCACCGCCACGCTGTTCGTGGTGGTGGCCTCCACGTACCAGGAGAGCAGGCTGGTGCAGGTGGAGGCGGGCAGGTTGGCCCGGTACTGGCTGCCGCCGATCGCCGTCATGGGATACGCCGTGTAGGTGGTGGCCGCTCCGACCTTCACGTTCAGGGTCACCGTGCCGCTGGGGGTTCCCGCCAGCGGATCCACCTGCACCGTCACCGGGGTCGTGCCGGAGGGGCTGGCGGTGGAGGGTGTGCCCGAGGGGAACGAGATGTTCAGGAGGGACAGGGTCGGCGCAGGCAGACCGTGGGCACCGAACGCCTGGGCGATCTCGGTGTAGTCCGGCGTGCCATTGCTGATGTTGCCATCGGTGTCGTTCAGGGTCAGGTAGTCGACCGTGATGTCCTGGGCGATGTCGCTCTGGCCGGCGTGCAGGGGAACGGCATTGATGGCGAGTGAAGCCATTGGACGGGTACTTCGCCAGGAACAGGTTCCGCAGGTCCCACACGCAGCCCGAGATCAGCTGGCCACAGGTGTGGATCGCGCTTCCGCAGCTCGAGCAGCTGGTCGCGCTGTACTGGCAGGTGTTCGATGCGGTGCGGATGCCCGTGCTGCAGGTCTGGAAGCCCACGCCTGTCCGCGGATCGTCGGAGAGGAGCAGGCCACAGATATCGCCCATGCCCTCGCCGTAGGCCTGCTGTCCCGAGCCACCCTTCTCCACGATGTTGTGGCCGTACTCGTGGGCCACCACGTCCCCGAAGGCGGTGTTGGCGCAGCCACCGCCCGAGACATAGAAGTTGATCGTGCTGCTGACGTAGTACGCGTTGCAGGTGCTGGCCAGGTTGCAGTTCACCTGGAACGCGTTGGTCTGGGTGGACACGCTCGGAAAGCTGGGCGACACGGACACGCACAGGTCCCGCATGAGGTTGGCCATGTAGTACGCGTTCACCTGGGCCCGTTCGGTGGCGGACGTGTTGGCCGCATTGAACACGGGGTTCCAGGTGGCTCCGTCGTTCGCGGTGGTGCTCAGCGACACGGTGGCCGCGCTGTTGTTGGTGGTGGTGAAGTACCGTCCCACCAGTCGGGTCGTGTAGGTCGCGCCCGAGGCGCCGGCCGGGATCGAGTAGTTGCCGGACGCATCCGCATACACCGTCGTGGTGCCGGTCTTCACCTCGATGTGCGGCATCGGCTTGCTGGACTCGTTGGCGCATGTGTCGGCGCCGAAGCCGTCCGTGGCCAGGCCCGTCACGGTCCCGGTCACCACATGCCGAACCAGGCTCTCGCGATGCAGCACCTCGCCCGTGTCGGCGTCGGTCACGAACTGCACCTTGCGGTAGGCGTCGGGGTCGCCCTGTCCGGCGCCGGCCTCGGCCACGAACTCCACGGCGAGGCGAGCTTTCTGGATGTCATCATCGATGCCGGCCCAGATGACGTAGCGGGGCGAGGTCGTGACCGGCGGCTCATCGAATTCGGCCAGCGCTGCGCCCGCGTAGAGGCCCGCGTCCAGGTTCGCCGGATTCAGGTCGCGGCCGGCCATGCGGTCGGCCAGATCGCCCACCGGACGCAGCGTCCCGCCACCGAGCACCATGGGAAAATCGCGTTCATTCCGCACCAGGCCCCAGCCGTAGGCGCGGAAGACGGGTACGCCCATGACCGTCTGGGTGAAGTACACGCCCGTGAATTCACTGGCGCCATCGGTGCCCTCGATGCCCACCAGCGGCACCGTGTGGGCTCCGTCCTCGAATGGACCGACCGCGACGAGGTCGGAGGCCTTCACGTCCCACAGCCCGGACCACTCGCGGTAGAACCGGGTCACGCTCTCCGAGGGCGATCGGCCACGCGAGAAGGTGGTTCCCCACACGCGGCGAATGCGTGGCCCGAGGTCCACGAAGCCGCCCGTGGGGAAGGTCTGCAGGAATCGCTCCCGAGGACCGACTTGCCCGGCATCCACGCCATCGGGGGCTGCGTCCACGGGTGGCAACTGGGGGCCGACACCGCTCAGGCCCTTTGGAGCCCCGGCAAGAGCCAGGGACGTTGCGATGGCGATCAAACCGACAGCCGCGGCGTGGGGGGCGCGCTTCATGCCGCTATCTTGGCCGAGTTCCGCCGCGGGGCAACCTCCGTCCTTCGAAAAGTTCCGAAAAGTCGCCCCCCCCAGCCATGGCCAAGCCCACCCACGAACCCGAGATCGAGAACCGGAAGGCGAGACACGACTTCCAGATCGGGGATACCTACGAGTGCGGCATGGTGCTCCGGGGCACGGAGATCAAGAGCATCCGGGCGGGCCAGGCCAGCATCGCCGAGGGGTTCGTCATGGCCCGCTCCGAGCCACCCACCCTGGAGCTGCACGGGGCCCATATCTCGGAATACCCCCCGGCGGGTCGGGATCGGCAGCACCCGCCCACCCGGGTTCGCCGGCTGCTGGCCCATGCCGCCGAGATCCGCAAGATGGCCCTGGCCATGCAGGCCAAGGGCGCATCGCTGGTGCCGCTCAAGATCCACTTCAAGAACGGGGTGGCCAAGCTGCTGGTGGGCGTGGCGCTGGGCCGCAAGAAGGCGGACAAGCGACAGGCGATCAAGGAGCGGGAGACCCGCCGCGACATCGAGCGCGAGATGGGCAAGCGCCGCTGAACGGGCTCAGGGACTCGGCAGCGCGATCGAGCGGCCGTGGTCGTCCTGTCGCTTGCCCTCGATGCAGTGCACGATGACCTCGGCCACGGCCTCGGGCCGCAGCGCCTTCTCCGGCGGGATCACGTTCACCGGGAAGTTGCTCCGCAGCAGCGGGGTCTCCACGGCACCGGGGTTCACGCAGAACGCGCGCACGCCGATCGACCGTCCCTCGCGCGCCACGCTCCGGGTGAAGGAGTCCATGGCCGCCTTGCTGGCCGCGTAGGCGAAGAAGCCCGGGAAGGGGTCCATGACGCCGATGGTGCTCACGTTCACCACGCAGCCGCTCTTCTGGGCGCGGAAGTGCGGCCAGCAGGCCACGATCAGGAAGGCCGGGCCGAAGGCGTTGATGAAGAAGGCCTGCTCGAGCAGGTCCTCGGTGGTCCGCTCGATCGGGGCCTTGGGGGCCACGCCCGCCGCGTTCACCAGGTTGTCCACCCGGCCGAAGCGCTCGATGGCCTGCTGCACCACGGCGGCGGCCTGCTCGGAGTCCGCCACGTCGGCGGTGACGAACATGACGTCGCCGGAACCCACCACGCGCAGCTCGTCCGACGCGTCCGCCAGCTTCTGCTCGGTGCGTCCCACCAGCACCACGTGGTGGCCTCGCTCGGCGAGCAATCGCGCGGCGGCGCGGCCGATGCCCGAACCTGCGCCGGTGACGATGGAGACGGGAGCACTCATGGGATTCCTCCTTGCAGGGGGCGATCAGCCGCCCGAGACCAGCCGCATCACGTCGTTGTAGAAGGTGACCACGAACAGGCTGCCGATCAGCAGCAGCCCGGCCATGGTCGCCGCGTTCTGGAAGCGCACGCTCGGCGGCCGTCCGCGCAGCGCCTCGTACACCAGGAACAGGAAGAGCCCGCCATCCACGATGGGCAGCGGCAGGAAGTTGAGCACGGCCAGGTTCACGCTGATCATGGCCATGAAGAAGACCAGGTACATGAAGCCCCGGTCGGCCACGCGCGTGCCCACGTGCACGATGCCCACCGGACCGCGCAGCTGGTCCACCGGCACGGTGCCGCGCACCAGTCGGTCGATGGTCAGCCAGGTCATCACGGCCAGATTGCCCGTCTCGCGGAAGCCCATCCGTGCCGCCTCCACCGGGCTGCCCTGCGCACTCAGCGTGGTCATGACCGGATCGAAGCCGCCCGGGGGCAGCGGGCTCGTCCACAGCAGGCTCGAGAGGCTCGCGCGATCGCTCTCCGACAGCGGCAGCTGGACCTCGAGCGGCTCGCTGCGTCCCCACGGAATCAGCCCCAGCTGCGTGGTGGACACGCCTCGGCGAGCGGCCGCCTGCAGGGCCGCCGCCAGGCCGATCCAGTCCCGCACCGGCTGCCCATCGATGGAGGCGATGCGCGCCAGCGGTCCGACTTCCAGCGAGGCCGCGGCGGTGCGGACCGTCCCGTCCTGCACGCGTTGCCGGTCGATGGTTCGCGCCAGCCAGGCCGTGTCCAGGGCCGGCGCGATGAGCACGCCCAGCCGACCGTTCGTGTCCACGCTGGCGCGGACCCGGGTGGTCCCGCCCTGACGCAACACGAGCATGTCGACCTGCTGCCCCGCTCGCGCCATCACCAGATCGCGGAACAGGCTGGGCGAGGGGCCCTGCACCCCCTCGAATGCGGCGACCAGGTCGCCGGCCTGCAGCACGCCTTCGTTGGCGGATCCGGCCTGCAGCCCGTCGATGCGGGTGAGGGGCGCGAAGCCCAGCAGCGCCTGTTCGGGCGCCTCGCCGCCGGCGGGCTCGATCGGCTCCAGCACGGGGATCGGCTGGATGGCCACGCTGCGCGGCTCGCCGCCCGGTGTCCGCCAGACGGTGCCCACGGGCATGCCGCCCGAATGGGCGCAGGCCCACTGCAGTGGACCGAGCGTCGTCACCGGGTCCGCGCCGACCTGCACCAGGCTGGAGCCCGGGCCCACGCCGGCGGCGGTCAGCCCCGCGCGATCGAGCGTCGCACCCAGCACCAGCATGGCCTCGGGATCGGATGGGATGGTGGTGCCGCGCGCGGGCGCGATGCCGATCGAGAGCAGGCGTGAGCCCGGTTCGTGCATCGGCGTCGCCTCGAAGTGCATGGGTGATGCCTGTCCCTCGCGGCGCACCTGCAGGTCCAGCACCTGTCCGGATCGAGCCATGGCCGACGCGATCTGCACGTCGGCGAAGGTCCGCACGGCCTGTCCATCGATGCGCTCGATGACGTCGCCGGGACGCAGCCCCGCGGGACCGCCCTCGCGGTCGATGGCCACGCTGGCCGGGCTGCCGGGCCGCACCTCGCCCACCGTTGGACTCTCGAAGCGGACGCCGACCAGGAAGGCCGCGATGTAGAGCGCGATCGCCAGGATCACGTTGGCCACCACGCCGGCGCTCACGACGATCATGCGCTTCCAGACCGGGCATGCCCCGTAGGCATCGCTGTCGGCGCTCGACGCCGTGGGGACCAGGTCCTCCTGTCCCTTCATGCGCACGAATCCACCCAGGGGAAGCAGCCGGAGGCTGTACTCGGTCTCGCCCACGCCCTCGGCGCGCAGGCGCTCCAGGGGAATGGACTCCGCGGGCTGTCCGAAGCGGGCCGTCACCGCGGCCGACGTGCTTCCCAGCTTCCATCCAATGCCCCGGCGATACGCGAGCACCGCGGGGCCCATGCCCACGGCGAAGGCGTCGGCTCGGATGCCCGCCCACCTCGCCGCCAGGAAGTGGCCCAGCTCGTGGATGGCGATCAGCAGGCCAAAGCCGAGGATGATCAGGACCAGGTTGCTGCCATCGCCGATGAGCTGCATGGGGACTCCGATTGGAACCGAGTCTAGGAACGCACCAGCGACGGTCCCAGGCGAGCCTCCACGAAATGGCGAGCGTCGGCGTCGGCCGCGGCCGCATCCCGAAGGCAGGTGAGTGGCCTGGGGGGCAGGGCGGTCATGGCTTGCCGCACCAGTTCGCCGATCTGTCCGAAGGCGATGCGGCCCTGAAGGAACGCGTGGACCGCGGCCTCGTTGGCGGCGTTGAACGTGGCACCAGAGGTCCCGCCCAGCCGGATGACCTCATGAGCCAGCCGCACGGCGGGAAAGCGTTCGTGGTCCACGGGATGGAACTCCAGCGATCGCAGCGACGCCCAGTCGAGCCGCCTGGCGATGCCCGGTGCTCGATCCGGCCAGGTGAGCGCCATCTGGATGGGCAGCTTCATGTCGGGCGGGGAGAGCTGGGCCATCACGCTGCCGTCCTGGAACTCCGCCAGGCCATGCACGATGCTCTGCGGATGGACGATCGCCTCGATGCGTTCGGCGGGGAGGCCGAAGAGCCAGTGCGCCTCGATGATCTCGAGGGCCTTGTTCATCAGGGTGGCGCTGTCGATGGTGATCTTCCGGCCCATGCGCCAGGTGGGGTGATTGAGGGCTTCCGCCACCGTGGCCTGCGCGGTGCGCTCCGCGCTCCAGGTGCGGAAGGGGCCTCCGCTGGCCGTGATCACCACGCGGTCGATCTCCTCCAGCCTGCCGCTGCGGATGCACTGGGCCAGGGCGCTGTGCTCGGAGTCGATCGGCAGCAGGGCCACCCCGCGTTCCCGGGCCGCTCGCGTCACCCATTCGCCCGCCGCGACCAGCGTCTCCTTGTTGGCCAGGCCAATGTGGCATCCACGCGCAATGGCCGCCATCACGCCGTCGAGGCCGGCGAAGCCCACCATGGCGGCGACCACCAGGTCGCCTGGGCGGGCGAGGTCCTCGACCAGCCGCACCGCGGCATCGGCGCCCGTTCGCACGGCGCCGCCGCGGGGCAGCCGATCGGCCGCGGCCTCATCGGCCATGGCCAGTTCGTGCACGCCAAGTTCACGGGCCTGCGCGGCAAGCAGCTCCGCGTTGGAACCGGCCGCGAGGCCGATCACCTCGAAGGCGGGACCACCCGACCGACGCAGGTGACCAAGCACCTCGACCGTGGAGGTGCCGATGGAGCCCGTGCTGCCGAGGAGGATCAGCCGCCGCGGCGCCGCCGACATTCAGCCGTCCTTCTTCATGGCGTCGCGAGCGGCGCCGGGATTCAGCCTTCGCATGGCGGCGCCGTAGAGCGAACGGAACACGCCCTTGGGCCTGGCATCACCCGAGGCGTCCGCAGCGGGAGGCGGTGCCGAGGCCGCGGGCGATGACGATCCGCCGCCCGAGCCGCCACCACCATGACCACCTTCGCCACCATGACCACCCTCGCCACCATGACCACCCTCGCCGCGACCACGGCCGCGACCGCCGCGTCGACGGCGACGCCGTCCGCGGCGTTCGCCACCTTCGCCTGATCCACCGCCCTCATGGCCTTCGCCGGCCGGTTCGGAGCCTGCGTCGCCGCCTTCCGGCGAGTCGCCGACGCCACCCTCGGCGGGTGCGGCTGCGCCATCGGCCGAACCCTCGCGGTCGCCACGATCACGGCCGCGGCCACGCCGCCGTCGACGCCGGCGACCGCGGCGCTCGCCGCCCTCGCCATCGCCGCCGGACTCGCCCTCGGCGGCCGGTGCCGCGTCGTCGCCCTCGGCCTTCGGCTCGCCCTCGGTCTCGGTACCCGCCTCGCCCGATCCGGTGGAACCGGTCTCGGAGCGTTGACGGTCCCGGCCGCGCCGTCGCCGACGCCGACGACCGCGGCGATCGCCGCCCTCGTCACCCTCGGCTGGGGCCTCGCCCGACTCCGCGGTTGCATCCTCGTTCGACTCGCCCGCGGCGGCGCGCTCGGCCGCGCGGGCCTTGCGCTCCGCCTCGCGCGCCTGTCGCTCGGCCTGCTCACGGGCACGCAACTGCTCGAGCACGCTGGGCTCGTCGTCGGAAACCTCGGGCAGGTCGTCGAAGGCGCCACTGAGCAGCATGGCGGTCGCGTCGGCGGGCTGCACCTTCTTGCGCCGCCGCCGGCGACGGGGCCGTGCCTCGCCCTCGCCCTGCGGGGCACCCGGCTCGGGCGCCTCCTCGGGCGGCTCCTCCGGAAGTTCGGCCAGCCGGGGCAGGGGCGGGTGCGGCAGTCGCTCGATCTCCACGTCGGCGCCGCGATCGTCGTAGGCGTACAGGTCCACGCGATCGGCCGCGATGGCCTCGCTGATCCGCACGTCCACGCGCTTGCCGGTCTCTCGCTCGATCTCGATGAGCTGGTCGCGGCGGCTGGAGAGCAGCACGCTGGCCACCCGCACGCTGCACACCATCTCCACGCGATGCACGCGGTCGCTGCCGGTCAGGGTCAGCACGCGGCGAAGCGCCTCCGCGGCGGTGCTGTCGGGCATGCGAACCTCGCCGCTGCCGGTGCAGTGCGGGCATTCGGCGAAGTGGGCCTTGCGCACGCTCGGCCGCATGCGCTGACGCGTGAGTTCGACCAGGCCGAACTCGCTGATGTTGCCCAGCGTGGTCTTGGCCCGGTCCTTCCTCAGGTTGTTGCGGAAACGCTCCTCGATCTCGCGGCGGTGCCGAGGGCTGCGCATGTCGATCAGGTCGCAGACCACCAGGCCGCCCATGTCGCGCAGCCGCAGCTGGCGGCAGATCTCGTCCACGGCCTCCTTGTTGGTCTCGAAGGCGTTGGTCTCGCTGTCGCGGGCGCTGCGGCTCTTGCCGCTGTTCACGTCGATGGCCACCAGGGCCTCGGTCTGGTCGAAGACCAGTGCGCCGCCCGAGGGCAGCGGCACCTGCCGCTGGTAGATGTCGGCGATCTGGCGCTCCAGGTCGAAGGCCGTGAAGATGGGGGCCGGCCGGTCGTAGAAGCGGACCTCCGGCGCGTCCTTGGGGAACACCACGTCCAGGAAGGCCGTGACGCGCGTCCATGCGTGCTCGCTGTCCACCACGATGTCGCTGATGGTCTCGTCCACCATCTCGCGCACGGTCCGGATGAGCACGTCGCTCTCCGTGTAGAGCTCGGCGGGCGCGCCGACGCTGTCGATGCGCTTCTTCATGGCGTCCCACAGCCGCAGCAGGTAGGCGGCGTCGCGCTGCAGCTCGGTGCGGCTGCGGTCGAAGCCCGCGGTTCGCAGGATGAAGCCGAAGCCCTCGGGCAGGTCCAGCGAGTCCAGGATGCGCCGCATCTCGCGGCGCTGATCCTCGTCGTCCACCTTGCGGCTGACGCCCACCCGATCCATGTCCGGCATCATCACGAGCAGGCGGCCCGGCACGCTGAGGTAGCTGGTGACGGTGGGGCCCTTCGTGCCGATGCCCTGCTTGATCACCTGCACCAGGACCTCCTGGCCCTTCTTCAGGCACTCCTGGATCGGTGGACGGTCGCGGCGCGGGATCTTGTGGCCCACGCGCTCGGCCTTGTCGCCGCCGGGGAAGTACTTGGGGTGCACGTCGCTGATGTGGAGGAAGCCGTTCTGGCCCTCGCCGAAGTCGACGAAGGCGGCCTGGATGGCGGCCTCCACGTTGGTCACGCGTCCCTTGTAGATGTTGCCCACGTTCGTGGCGGTCGAGGCGCGCTCGGCGAAGTAGCTCTCCAGGCGGCGACCCCGGGCGAAGGCGATCCGGCACTCGTCGCCGGGGGCGTCGTTCACGATCATCACGGTGTCTCGGGGCCGCTTCTCCACTCGGGCGCGCTTCGCGGCGGCCGGCGCGGTGCCATCGGCCGGGGCCTCGCCCTCGGCGCTGGCGCCGGCGGTCTCCTCCAGGAACTCGCTCACGCCCTCGCCACCATCCTCCACCAGCGCGGCTTCGGCATCCGAGTCGGCCTGCGAGGGTTCGGGATCGGGTTCATCCGGAAGGTCCACTCGGGAGGCCGGAGCGGGCTCGTCGTGGGGGGTCCACATCTGGCCCGCGGGCATGTCGTCATGCGCGTGGTCGTCGCCCGTGGCCGCCTCGGCGTGCGCCGGAGAGGTGGGTGCGGCGAGATCGCCGGTGGGGTGCGGGGGGGTCCGTTCGTCGTTGGTGTTGCTGTCTGCCACAGATGCTTCCTGCCGCCAGGGGCGGCGCTTCTGCGGCGGAACGGGTCAGCGATGGCGCGGCGCACCGCCGTGCAGCCAAGGCGCACCTGGCGCCCCGGGCATGCAGAGGATCGGTTGCATTCGCGTCATTCGAAGCCGTTCCGCCGTGGCTGTCGCGGGTCGCGGGCCGCGCCTCGCCGGACTCTGCCGGGGGCGGCCTCCGCAGACCTGCGGAGCCGAGTTTCGATTCCCGCGTGGCTCAGGCCGCAGCCCAGCCTCCGAAGTTCGCGGGGTCCAGTTTCCGCAACTCGTCGCGCAGCGTCGTGTGGATCTGCCGCTCCGAGTCGAACGAGCCCACCCTGCGGGCAAGTCGTTCGCAAAGTCCGATGTCCACGGTCCTCACCACCCGTTTCACCACGGGGATCTGGGCCGGAACCATGGACAGTGTACGCAAACCCATGCCCAGCAGCAACATGGTGAAAACGGGGTCCCCGGCGATCTCGCCGCAGAGGCTGGCATCGATGCCGGCGTGACGGCCCGCCCGGATCACGTTCTTGACCAGTTGCAGCACGGCGGGGCTGGCGGCCGTGTACAGGCTGGCGACCCGCTCGTTCCCTCGGTCCACCGCCAGGGTGTACTGCACCAGGTCGTTGGTGCCGATGGAGAAGAAGTCCGCCTCGGCGGCGAAGGTGCGCGCCATCAGCGCGGCGCTGGGCACCTCGATCATGATGCCCACGCGCGGCCGACGGTCATGGGCGATGCCCTCCTCGTCCAGCTCCTCCATCACGTCGCGCAGGATGAGCCTGGCCTGCCGCAGCTCCATGAGCGTGCTCACCAGCGGGAACATGATCTTCACCGGACCATGGGCGCTGGCGCGCAGCACGGCGCGGAGCTGCGTCTTGAACATCGGCTGGTTCTGGAGGCTGTAGCGGATGCTGCGCAGGCCAAGGAAGGGATTCCGCTCCGGCTCGTGCAGCATGGCCTGCGTCCACTTGTCGGCGCCCAGATCGAGCGTGCGGATGGTGCACGCGCGACCGTCGAGCAGCTCGATGGTGCGCCGATAGGCCTGGTACTGCGCCTCCTCGTCCGGGGCCTGGTCGCTGGTGAGGAAGAGGAACTCGGTCCGGAAGAGGCCCACGCCGTCGCCGCCGTTGCGCAGCACCGCGGTCACCTCCTCGGGGAACTCGATGTTGCCCAGCAACTGGATGCGCGTGCCGTCGCGCGTGACCGCCTCCAGGCCGGCGTTCTCCGCCAGCGCCGAACGCAGCCGCCGAGCCTGCTCGCCGCGACGAAGGCATTCCTCGCGGGCCTGGGCATCGGGCCGGACGATCATCACGCCGGTGTCGCCATCCACGATGACCTCGTCGCCATCCTGCACGGATTCCGCGGCCTTCGGGCAGCCCACCACGGCGGGCAGGCCCAGGGCACGGAACACGATGGACACGTGGCCGGTGAGGCCGCCGGATTCGGTGACGAACGCCAGCGCCTTGCCGTGACCCACGGCGGCGGCCTGGCTGGGGGTGAGTTCATGCGCGATGATCACGGCCGGCTCGGTGAGCCGCGCGAGGCGGTCCTCCTCCTCGCCCATGAGCTTGCCCAGCACGCGTCGGCGAAGGTCGATCAGGTCGTCGACCTTCTGCTCGAAGACGTCGCTCTTGAAGGCGCGGAACTGGCCGATGAGCTGCTCGAAGCGCTCGTGGACGGCGGCCTCGGCGTTCAGCCGCTCGCCGGCGATCAGCCCGAGGATCGGGTCGATCAGCGAGGGGTCCTGCAGCATGCCTTCGTGAAAGGAGAAGATCTTCGCCGTCTCGGCGCCCAGTTGCGCCTCGGTGCGCTGTCGAAGGCCACCCAGGTCGGCGATGGCGGCCTGCACCGCGGCGTGGAATCGCTGCTGCTCCGGCTCGACCTGCCTGGGTGGAATGGTGCGTCGGGGGACGTGCGTCTCGGCGGCGCCCAGAAGAAGCGCCTTGCCCACGACCGTGCCGGGGCTGGCGGCGATGCCACGAATGATCTCCATCGGAATCCTCGCTCGGCGGGCGTCCAAGGGCGGGCGGGTCGGATCGCGGTGATCCAGGGCCGGCTCGGCCGGGACGGTGCCAGACCGCAGGGTAGTGTGTGCCCCCGGGGTGGCTGAAGTCGTCCTTCGGGGGCTCGGACCTG